>JAFSYY010000002.1 GCA_017455845.1 Prevotella sp.
GCGGCGGGGTCCCACCTCTTCCCATTCCGAACAGAGAAGTTAAGCCCGCCTGCGCCGATGGTACTGCAATGCAATGCGGGAGAGTAGGAGGCCGCCATCTTTTATTCGAAAACCCCGGTTCTCTGGTAACAGAGAGCCGGGATTTCCTTTTATGGTTATGCAAGTTTTTGAGTTGATAATGCTGTTGGTTGAGATTACTGACCCCACCCCTCCCCTACAAGGGAGAGGAATGGCTACCGCCGGAGCACTATCCGCATGGCACTCCGCTCCCCTACAAGGGGAGGGGCAGGGGTGGGTTCTGTATTTTACCAACACTAATTCTAGTTTTCCTTCCAAAAGGAGCGGGTGAAGAGGACGAGGACGGCGACGATCTCGAGACGGCCAACGAGCATAAGGAATGAGCAGAGCCATTTGAGGCCAACACTCAGGTCGGCCCACGACATCTGCGGGCCTATATTGGTGTCGAGACCGGCACCCACGTTGCTGATAAGGCTGAGAGAGATGGTCACGGCATTGGTGATGTCGATGCCGGCGACATTCATGATGACGACCACCAGCGCAAGGGCAATGATATAGAGGGTGAGGAAGGCCAGCAGCGTCACCAGCCGGTTCTGCGGTATGCTCTGGCCGCTCATCTTTACGGGCATCACGGCGTTGGGATGGATGATATGCCTGAACTCATTGCGGAGCACCTTCAGGAGCATCAGCACGCGTACGCTCTTAAAACCGCCTGTTGTTGAGCCTGCGCAGGCTCCCATGAACATCAGCACCATCAGTATGGCCCAGGTGATATGTGGCCACGTGCCTGCATCGGTGTTACTGAGACCTGTTGTTGTGATAAACGACACCACTTGGAACAGCGACGAACGGAATGCCGTTTCCAGGCTGTAGTCCATGCGTGTGATAAGTAGGTACATGATCCATGCCGTGGCAATGAGGATGGTGATGACGTACATCTTGAACTCAGAGTTGCGTAACAGCACGCCCATCTTCCATTTAAACAGCCCCATATATAATAAGGTGAAGTTGATGCCGGCCAGGAACTGGAACAGGATAGCCAGGTATTCTATGAGCGGCGAGGCGAGGAAGATGGTGCCGTTATGGATGGAGAAGCCGCCCGTGGCCGTGGTTGACATCGAGTAGTTGGTGGCGCCGAACCAGTCCATGCCGGCTAGCCAGAACGAGACGGCGCAGACGATGGTGAGCAGCACGTAGATGCTCCATATCCATTTGGCCGACGTGCTCAGACGTGGGTGCATCTTCGAGCGCATGGGGCCGGTGGCTTCGGCAGCGAACACCTTTACGCTTCCTCCGACGAGTGACGGCAGGATGGCGATGGTGAAGAACACGATTCCCAAGCCACCTATCCACTGCATCAGTGAGCGCCAGAACAGCAGTCCGTGGGGTAGGGACTCCACGTTGTCGATGACGGTGGCACCTGTCGTGGTGAAGCCCGACATCGTCTCGAAATAGGCATCTGTGATGCTGTTCAGGGAGCCATGGATAAGGAAGGGGAACATGCCGAAGAATGAGAACACCACCCATGTGAGCGTGACCACCACGTAGGCATCGCGCCGACCGAGGGTGTTCTCTGCCTCACGTCCGAAGAAGAGGAAGATGAAGGCGCCACAGAAGGTGTTCAGTGTTGACATCATAAACGCCATCGTGTCGTCCTCGTGAAACGAGAACGCCATCGCCGCGCAGCAGCCCATGAAGAAGGCTTCTATGAAGAGCAGCGACCCGATGATCTTTGATATGATGCGGAAGTTTACCACAGCAATGATTTCTTAAAGAATTTCTCGGCCTTGTCGAGATGGTGCTTATGGCAGAACACCATGACGGAGTCGCCCGCCAGTATCTGGGTGTTACCGTTGACCAGGATGCCCTTGCCGTCGCGCACCAGTCCGCCGATGGTGATGCCGAAGGGCAGTCCCAGTTCCTTCACGGGCTTCTTCGTTACCCTGGAGCCTTCGGCAGCGACAAACTCGGCCACGTCGGCCTCGACCATCATCAGCGAGCGCATGTTTCTGACGTCGGCCTCCAGCATCATCTGGAAGATATGGCTGGCAGCCACTGTCTTCTTGTTGATGATGGTGCCGATGTCCAGGCTCTCGGCCATCGAGACATAATCCAGGTTCTCGACCATGGCCACCGTCTTGCGCACCCCCAGTTTCTTGGCCGCCAGACAAGCCAGAATGTTGGTCTCTGCGTTGCCGGTGAGGGCTACGAAGGCCTGCGTGTGCCTGATGCCTTCCTCGTTGAGCAGTCCCAGGTCGCGGCCGTCGCCGTGTATCACCATGGCATCGTTGTCGGCCAGCAGTTGGTTCAGCCGCTCGCAGCGTTCGGCATCAATCTCGATGATCTTCGCATTCATATAGTCGGGCATGGTCAGTGCCGCCCTGACCGCCGTCTTGCCGCCGCCCATGATGATGACGTTGTGCACGTCGGCATAGTGCTCCTTGCCCACAATCTTGCGGATATAGGGAATATACTCCGGCGTGGTCATGAAATAGGTCAGGTCGTGCAGGTGCAGTTCGTCCATACCGCCAGGGATGATGGTGTCGTCATTACGCTTGATGGCCACGACATGATAGGGGTCATCGGGTCCGCAGAGGTCTTTCAGGGGCTGGTTGAGGATCTCGCAGCCCTCACGCAGTTTGATGCCCAGGAGCACCAGGGCACCCTCGTGCACGTCCCACCGCTGCCTTACCCACGACAGTTTCAGGCCGTTGATGATGTCGGTGGCGGCGAGCACCTCTGGATAGACCAGCGAGTCGATGCCGAGGTCGTGGAAGAAGGGCTGGTTTTGCGGCGAGAGATATTCGTAGTTGTCGATGCGGGCTACGGTCTTCTTCGCTCCCAAGGCATGCGCCAGCGTGCAGGCGGTGATATTACGGCTCTCGTAGCGTGTGACACCCACGAAGAGGTCGGCACTGCCCACACCGGCATCCTTCAGTGCCTTGATGCTTGTAGGCGATGCATTGACGGCCATGATGTCGTAACTGGAGTCAATGCTGCCCAGTCGCTCCTCGCTGTCGTCGATGAGCACGCAGTCATGGTTTTCCGTTGAGAGGAGTTTCGACAGGTGTGTACCTACGGCTCCTGCGCCTGCAATTACTATCTTCATGTCTTTTTCTAATTAGTAATGAGTAATTAGTAATTATGAATAGACCTGCTATCATTACTAATTGCTTTTCTGATACTGTCCTTGTCGATGCCTACGATCTGGCGCAGTTGCTCTACGGTGCCGTGCTCCACGAAGTGGTCGGGCAGCCCCAGGCGGACGACCTGCGGCTGATAGTCATGGTCGTTCATCCATTCCAGCACGGCAGAGCCGAGTCCGCCGTTTCGCACGCCGTCCTCGATGGTGATGACACGCTTGAACTTCCGTCCTACCTCATGCAAGATGCTTTCGTCCAGCGGCTTCAGGAAGCGCATGTCGTAGTGGGCGATTTGGGGCTCATGGGCCCCAATAATCTCTTGCACATCGTTGCCTATCGGCCCTATGGTGAGCACGGCCACATCGTTGCCGTCAGAGAGTTTCCGTCCTGTGCCCACCTCGATCTTCTCCAGCGGACAACGCCAGTCGGGCAGCACGCCGCGACCACGGGGATAGCGGATGACGAAGGGACCCATGCCCTCCAACTGTGCCGTGTACATCAGCCGTCGCAGTTCGTGCTCGTTCATCGGCGAGGCGATGGTGAGGTTGGGGATGGGCCGCAGGGCCGCCATGTCGAAGGCACCGTGGTGGGTGGGTCCGTCTTCGCCCACCAGTCCGGCACGGTCGAAGCAGAACACCACAGGCAGGCGCAGGATGGCCACGTCGTGGATGATATTGTCGTAGGCACGCTGGGCAAAGGCACTGTAGATATTGCAGAAAGGCTGCAGGCCGTCCTTCGCCATACCTGCGGAGAACGTCACGGCATGGCCTTCGGCAATACCCACGTCAAACATACGCTCGGGCATCTCCCTCATGGGGATGCACATCGAGCAGCCCGTAGGCATAGCAGGTGTCACGCCCACAATCTTCGGGTTGGCCTTGGCCAGTTCGAGCAGCGTCTCGCCAAACACATCCTGGTATTTGGGCGGCAGGTTGCTGGTGTCGCCCTTGATCAGTTCGCCGGTATCGGGGTCGAACTTCCCTGGTGCGTGCCATACGGGCTTGTAGTTCTCGGCCGGTGCATAGCCGTGGCCTTTCTTCGTGTGCAGATGGAGCAGTTTCGGCCCTTTCATGTCTTTCAACTGCCTGAGGATGCGCACCAGTTCCTTCACGTTATGTCCGTCGAAGGGTCCGAAGTATCGGATGTTCATGCCCTCGAAGATGTTCTGCTGCTCGGCAATGGCACTCTTCACCGCGTTAGTCAGTCGGATGATGCCTTTCTTACGCCCGTCGGTGAGGTAGCCCTGCCGTGCCAGCCATCGCGATGCCTTGTAGCGCACGGAGTTATAGGTCTCGTTGGTGCTCAGTGCAAGAAGATATTCCTTCATGCCGCCCACGGAGCGGTCTATCGACATGTCGTTGTCGTTGAGCACGATGAGCAGGTCGTTGGGCGAACTCGACACATTGTTCAGGCCCTCGAAGGCCAGGCCGCCGCTCATGGCACCGTCGCCGATGACGGCCACCACCTTCCTTTGTTGAGCGTTCAGACAGGCAGCCACCGCCATGCCCAGTGCCGCCGAGATGCTGTTGCTGGCATGACCGCAGACAAACGAGTCGTACTCGCTCTCTTCCGGCGACGGGAACGGGCGGATGCCGTGCAGTTTCCTGTTTGTGCAGAACTGGTCACGACGGCCGGTGAGGATCTTATGGCCGTAAGCCTGATGCCCCACATCCCATACGATGCGGTCGTCGGGCGTGTTGAACACATAGTGCAGAGCCACCGTCAGTTCCACCACGCCCAGACTCGAGGCCAGGTGTCCCGGGTTCACCGACAGTTCCTGAATGATGTCCTCCCTCAGTTCCTGACACAGTTGGGGCAGCAGTTCCTGCTTCATCAGCCTTAGTTGGCTGGGGGTGTCAATGGTGCTTAGTATCTTAAGATTCTTTTCTTTCACGATTTAAGAATAATCATTTGGGCTACAAAGATACAAAGATTCATTCAGATTGCAAAAAGAAACATCGTTTTTTTTGGCTATTCCATATTTTATTTGTATTTTTGCAGACGTAATGTGTGCCAATACCAGATGGCATGACGATAATCATCCCGATTACAATAACCAAAAACAATTGCAATATGAAACTACGACTTTTCTTAGCAGCCATGCTCATGACGGGAACCTCGGCTACAGCCCTGGCACAGAGTGAACTCTATCCCAAGCACTTCGACCTGGAACAGGTGACGTTGCTCGACGGGCCAATGAAGACGGCCATGGACCTGAACATTGACCATCTGATGCAGTATGACGTAGACCGTCTGCTCACACCTTACGTCCGCCAGGCCGGCCTCTCGTCTACCTCCGACACCTCGTCGCCCTACTACCAGTGGCTCACCAAGCACCCCAACTTCAAGAACTGGGGTGGTGATGCTGGCTTCGACCTCAGTGGTCATGTGGGCGGTCACTATCTCTCTGCGCTCGCCTTGGCCTACGCCGCCTGTCACGACGAGTCTAAGCGTGCCGCATTGAAGGAGCGCATGGACTATATGCTGAAGGTGATGAAGGACTGTCAGGATGCCTACGACACCAACACCGAGGGTCTCTACGGCTTCATCGGCGGCCAGCCCATCAACGACTCTTGGAAGGCACTCTATAAGGGTGACCTCTCGAAGATTCAGGCCAACTGGGGCTGGGTGCCCTTCTACTGCCAGCACAAGATCCTGGCCGGCCTGCGCGATGCCTATCTCTACGGCAACAGCGAGGTGGCCAAGGAATTGTTCCGTAAGTTGGCCGACTGGAGCGTGAATGTCATTGCCAAGGTCAGCGACAGCGACTTCGAGAGTTTCCTCAACTGCGAGCACGGCGGCATGAACGAGAGCCTTCTCGATGCCTATCAACTCTTTGGCGACGAGAAATACCTCACCGCTGCGAAGAAGTTCACCCACAAGACCATGCTCAACGGCATGCAGACGCTCAACACCACCTTCCTTGACGGCAAGCACGCCAACACGCAGGTGCCCAAGTTCATTGGCATGGAGCGCATCTACGAGCAGAGCAGCACACAGACCAGTTACAAGAAGGCCGCCGAGAACTTCTGGCAGGACGTGGCCACGAACCGCACCGTCTGCATCGGTGGCAACAGCGTGGGCGAGCACTTCCTCTCGAAGGAGAACAGCAACCGCTACATCGACCAACTCGACGGCCCGGAGTCGTGCAACTCCAACAACATGCTGAAACTGTCGGAGATGATGGCCGACCGCACCGGCGATGCCAAGTACGTGGACTTCTACGAGGGCACGATGTGGAACCATATCCTCTCTACCCAAGACCCCACCACCGGCGGCTACGTCTACTTCACCACGCTGCGTCCCCAGGGCTACCGCATCTACTCGCAGCCCAACCAGGGCATGTGGTGCTGCGTGGGCACGGGCATGGAGAACCACTCTAAGTATGGCCACTTCATCTACACCCACGACGGTAGCGAGACGCTCTATGTGAACCTCTTCACCCCCTCGCGCCTGGAGAGCGACGACTTCATCATCACCCAGGAGACGCTCTTCCCCGCCGTGAACCCCGTTGCCTCAAACATCCCCACGCCCAACACCGCTACCACCACGCTGACCGTGGGCAAGGCCGGCACCTACACCATCGCCGTGCGCCATCCCGCCTGGGCCGGCAAGGAATATCAGGTCATGGTCAACGGCACTGCCGTGAACGCCGCCGTCGAGACCGGCACCGCCTCCTACGTCACCATCAGCCGCACCTGGGCCGAGGGCGACAAGATCGTGGTATGGCTGCCCATGGAACTGCGCTATGAGGAGTGTCCCAACTATACCGACTACATTGCGTTCAAGTATGGCCCCATCCTCCTCGCCGCCCAGACCAGCAAGCCCTACGATGTGCTCTACGACATCCCCGAGGGCGCTGTCATACCTCCCTACGATATCATCAACATCCCCACCGAGGAACTACAGAACGAATATGGCGGCGAGGGCCGCATGGACCATGCCCCCGGCAGCCGTGCCACGTCGAAGAGCCTCATCGACGCGCCCATGCTCATCGGCCAGCGCAGCGACGTGCTCAACCGCATCAGCCGCCTCGAGGACGGCAGTTTCATCATCGACGTGAGCCGCCCCAGCGTCAGCACCTATAAGTGGCAGCAACTGCGCCTGGTGCCCTTCTATCAGATACACCACGCCCGCTATATGTGCTACTGGTATCAGCAGACCGAGGAGAACTTCGCCAACAGCACCATGGCACAGACCGAGGCCGAGCGCGAGGCCCTGGCCCAGCGCACCCTCGACTTCGTGGCTCCCGGCGAGCAGCAGAGCGAGGCCGGCCACGACGTGCTCTACAGCAGCGACTCCTCCACGGGTATGTACAACAACGAGCGCTACCGCGATGCCCGTGCCAACGGCTACATCCAGTACACCTTATATAATTATAGTGGTGTGGAGGAGAACCTCAGCGTGATGTTCCGCTTCAACCTCGCCGACCGCGGCCGCAAGGCCACGCTCACCATCGACGGCCAACAGGTGGCCGACATCACCATCCCCACCGCCTTCAAGGGCAGCGACAGCAACGGCTTCTACAACGTGGAGTATGCCATCCCCGCCGCCCTCGCCAAGGGCAAGACGCAGTTCGTGGTGCGCCTCACCGCCAGCAGCACGACGCTCTGCCCGGGCGTGTACTACGTGCGCCTGATGAACGGCTACAACGCCGAGGCCAACGCCTACCAGTTTCGGTGTACCGACTGGACCACGGGCGATGCTGCCCGCGTGCAGGCCAGCCGCTTCACCTACGACACGGAGGGCAACACCTTCACCGTGAACGCTGGCACAGGAGCCAACAACGTGTGCCTGATGCTGAAATGGGCCGACAACGACTACGACATTGCGAGCGACCAGAAATTTCTGGTCGTTCGCGGTACTAACCTGAGCCTCGCCAGCGGTGCCAGTTACCTGTGGTGGCTCAACGGCACCAACCGCGGCTCGCAGGTGCCCCCCGCAGCCACGCAGAATGTCACCATCAACGGCGAGCAGCAGCAGGTCATAGCCTTCAACATGGCCACCAGCGGCCTCTACGACAACTTCACTGGCGAGCGCCCCAACGTGTGCATGGGTCAGACCATCTTCGGCCTCACCTCCACCACGGGCACCAGCACCATCCACGACATCAACTTCATTGCCGATGTCAGTGATTATGTCGACGTGGTCACCGCCATCAGCCCTGCCATCGGCAGCGCCTCTGCCGGCCGCTCTGCCACCCGTCGTGCGGGCCAGCAGTATGACCTTGGCGGCCGTCCCGCCGCCAACGGCAAGGCCCTCCGCGTGACGAAGGGCAAGAAACAACTAACCAATTATTAATGGCAAAGCAATTGGAATATGCATTTAGGCTTGTGCACATCATGAATATCCCGCATATTCTTGATGTGGGTTTTGTGTTGCCAACATCATCAAAGGCATCCGAAAATTATATTCCAATAGGAGACGGTATAGTTATTGCCAAGAGAAATTCCATGCCAAACAATGGGGAAATTAATCTGAAGCATTACATTCCATTTTACCTCGGTCCCGCTCTCCAATGCTATACGTAATACAGAGAGGATTCAATGGCGTGAATCGCTTTCATCCTTCAGAACTTGTATATTGCGTTGTCCGTTTGTCTGATATTTATCATCACAATATTGATTGTGCATTTACAGACGGCCATGCTCTCAGTGCCATTACAAAGTATTATTCACAAGATAATCTCAACAGAATTAGCGAAATTGTAAATAGAGAGGATGTCTATGCCAAGTTTTGGAATGTCGAGGATGATTTGGATTTGAAGCGCCGGAAAGAGGCAGAGTTGTTGATAAAGACTGAACTGCCGGCGAAATATATCAAAGGATTTGTCGTCTATAATGAAGAAGCACGTCAGCAATTGTTAGGCATGGGCATAGATATATCTATGATTGCCATTCGTGAATCATTCTACTTTTAATTTTAGTGTAAATAATATGATAAGTTACGTTAAAGGAAATTTGTTTGACAGTGATGCCCAGGCACTGGTGAATACCGTGAACACGGTGGGGGTGATGGGTAAGGGAATTGCTCTTCAGTTTAAAGAAGCCTATCCTGACAATTATCGTATTTATCGCAAAGCGTGCAAAGAAGGGTCGTTCTCTGTCGGTCAGATGCTGGTTACTTCTATCAACGACATGTATGAAGACCAAGGTCGCCTGATTATCAATTTCCCAACGAAAACAGACTGGCGTAAGCCTTCAGAATATATATATATTGAAGAGGGCTTAAAAGCCCTGAAGAAGGAAATCATTGAGCGCGGCATCAAGTCAATAGCCATTCCACCTCTTGGCTCAAGTAACGGAGGTTTGAACTGGGTTCAGGTGAAAGAAATGATAACCTCTGCTTTGTCTGACCTGGATTCTGACATTCGCATCTATGAGCCTACGTTGAACATTCAGGAACGTATGAAAGCCGAACGGACAAGACTAAATGCAGCACGGGCCATGCTACTTGATGTTGCATGTGATATGTCTGCTCACGGTGAGTTCTTGTCAGAGTTCGCTGCAGAGAAAATAGTCTATTTCCTTCAGCGTTTTGGAGCCGACGATGTCTTCAAACTACAATACAAGCCATACATATACGGCCCGTATTCTGGCAAGGTGCGTTATGTGCTACATCACCTGAACGGTAGTTACGTCAGTGGTATGAGCGACTTGAACAATAAACCTTTCGACAACATCTGGTTGCTTCCAGGAACACGTGAGGCTGTCGACGAATATTGGAAAAAAGAAGCAAATGCAGGTTATAAGCAAATATCGGAGCGAACAAAAGCGTTTTTGTCTGGATATTATTCCAATTTCGGCTTGGAGTTATTAGCATCTGTCGACTTCATACTTCAAAACCATGTAAGATGTCAAAGCATAGACGATGATACAGTAGTGTTATTGGTTTTTGACTACATCAAGAATTGGAATGAGCGAAAGAGACGCCTCTTCACAGAGAAGCATATTAAGAGTGCTGTTCACTATTTGAGGCAACTCTGCAATTAGACAAAAGTCTTCTATTTAGACTAACAGGAGGCAGCACCGGTGGTGCAGCCTCCTGTTGCTGATAGGGCGCCCAATTTTCATTCATTCGTGGCTATTTATGAAAACCGACCGGGTTGCGGATGCAACCCAGTCGGTGGTCTGATGCTGCATGGTAATCATGCAGAATGGAATGGATTCGTATTAGAAGTCTTCTTCCTCGTCGGCCTCGTCGTCCCAGACGTTGCGGCGTGAGAGGTTGCCGCTGGTCTCAGTTGTCTCGGGGGCGTTGCTAAGGTCTTGCTGATTGTCTTTAATCAGTTCGGAGGCTGCAATCATCTGCTGGGTGGCAATGGCCATCAGCAGGGTCTCGGGGCTTTGATATGTCTTTTTCATTGTCTTGTCTTTTTTTGTTTAACATGAATTATCATGAATTGAACATGAATTTTTCATTAATGTTACTTGATCACTTTCTTGCCGTTCACGATGTACAGGCCCTTCTTGGCGTTCATGACGCGCTGACCGTTCAGGTTGTACACCTCATTATGCATTATGCATTGTGAATTATGCATTGAAGTGATGCCCGTCGTGGTGTTGTCCTCGAAGTCGAAGCCGATGAAGGTGCGGGCACCAGCCACATTGGCAGGCAGATAGGCGGTGTGTGCACCGACGGTGAACTTATTATCGACATTGGTCTTGTAGAAGCCTGTGCCAGCATTGCTCTCGGTAGCGCCCATCAGCACGTAGATGCCTCCGTCAACTTTGGTTTCCTCAAGCACGCCCTTAAACACGTTGCTCGTCACGTCGGTAGTGCTGGCAACCACGGTGATGGTCTTTTCGCCTTCCTCGCCCTTCAGCAGCACGCCGGTGTTGGCGGGAACGCTCTCAACCTCAGAGAACTTAACGGTGGTGTCGTCCATCGTGGCGATGTAGGCGGTCAGGCCGCTGCCCGTGAAGTCAAGAGGATACTCGCTGTAGAGCGTAGCATAGCCGGCGGCGGTGATGGTCTTGGTGATAGTGCTTTCCTTATAGGCATCCAGAGCCTCACCTGCTATCAGCATGGCGGCAGCGTTCTTCACGATGGTAATGGCGTTGGCGTTGTACTTCGTGAAGTCATCGCAGGAGAGACCCAAACCGAAGTATTTCTGTTCGGTAGAGGCGTGGACAGCGGTATATGTTCCTGTCTTTGCCAGCACCACGTCATCTGTAGGCTCTGATGTCCACAATTCAACATACTGGATGTGGTTCTGTTCATTGGGATAATCGAACAGGTCGATAGCATCATCGTTGAATGTCACGCCGTCGAACACTTTGTAAACCTTTGATTCGGGTGTGATAGATACAACATCCTTGCTGGCATTCTTAGGAGTAGCCCAATCCCAGCGACCATTGGAATATGCAAAGAACTTCATGCTCAGCAGAGGAACGTTACCGACGATGTCTTTTAGTGCAGCCACACCTTTGCTCTTACCCGATACTGCCTCAGCGACAACTACAAGGTCAGCATTTTCAAGATTGCCATTCATAGCGGTCTTCTGTGCATCAGTAATGGCTGAGATATAGTCCTTGATATCTACAGCAACCACATTATAGAGAGTACTTAAACTTGTGTAGAGTTGGTCGTTTGCAAGAGCGTAGTTCTTAGGAGCATTCTCATAAGTAGACTCATAGACCCAAGCCACATACTTCTTGCTGCTGTCGAAGGTATTGGTCACGGCCTGCTCAGCAACCTCTGAGTCATCGTACTCGCTGCCCGTAGCCTTGGCATAGTAGGTGGTGGTGGAAGTTGCGTATGTTGTATAGGGAGAAGTCTGCTCCGTGTATGTCGTGCCATCTGTTGAAACTTGGAGTGTTCCTTCGCTGGCAGTAATCGTTACGAGATAGCCTTGGTTCTCAAAATTAAAATCACCAATGGTAATGGTAGGAGTTAAGTATTCCGTTTGTTTGGCAGGATAAGTTACACTCATACTTGTAGGATATTTGCCGCCGTTTATATCTACTAAATAGAGGTAACTGGCTGTTCCTGTGTAAGTGTATGTGATAGTCTTTTTGTCGCTCGAAATCTCAGTCGGATTGGTCAATGCAGAGCCATCTCCTCCCAAATCGTCCGTATTATCGGTAAAACCAATATTCGTTACGGCAGAAGTCTGGTTAGTAGAGTACTTCACAACCATCCCCTTAATAGCGGGAATCTTGAATACAGTACCAGCATTCACCTGTGCATAAGCAGAATTGCTTGTGTTGTTGAATTTTCCTGTTTTCCCGTTGATGCCATAATTCTTTACAGTATTCACAAAGATAGGTAAATCTACAATATTTCCGGCGATGGAGGCACGCTGTACATAATACTGAGTGTTGTCTTCTGAAGAAAGCGTGGGAGCGCCAGCGTCTGTACCAAATGGCCATGTCACGGTTGTCTCAGCCGTAAGTTCATTCAGTGAACCAGCATTCTCGAATACAGGAGTAACAGTGATGTTCTCTGTTAGGGTATATTCGGTTCCAGGAACATAGTCATTCGTACCATCGTTCCACTTTGTAAGAGTCATGCCTTCGCTGGCGTAATAATAATTCTGCGGAGCAGTCCACTTACCAGAAATGTCGGCATATTGCGTTGTATAGCCTACACCAGATGTACCCTTATAACTATCCAGACCGCTGAATGTTACTGAATACAACTCACCGAATATTGCAGTATAAGTTGCATCTGCAGTCACCGTCACGTCGATACTTGACGAGGTGTTTCCCGTAAAGTCTTCACCGTCTTTCTGCCACTTAATGAAATAACCACCAGCTTTGGCAGTAGCAGTGAGAGTCACTTCCTCATTCTCGGAATATGTACCAGCACCTGTAACAGAACCAAGGTTTGCATCGTTGGCATTGACGGTAAGGTCAAATGTGGCAGACGCAACAGGAGTGCCAGAAACTTTTCCTGTCACAACAATATTGGTAAATGCCTCTCCTTTGCTAGTATTAGTCAAACCTGCCAGATAAGCACGAACAACAAACTTACCACTTACTGCAGAAGCCAATGTCTTTGTAAAAACCGAAGGGCCTGTTGTAGTTGGTGAATCTTTGTCTGGTCTGTTCGGATTTGTTCTTGACTGGACTGTTTCTTGAGTGTTGTCTGAATAGACAGCGTAAATGGTGACTTGTGGGTCGCCTGTTCCACCGGCAGTACAAGCTGTTATCGATACGCTGACGGGCGTGAAAGTGATGCCTTGAGCAGGTGTTATCGTCCATTCCAGCATGTTTTCTGCTGCATCCGCTGCATTTTTGGCAACAGCAGTTGTTGGTTTAAAATATACCAGATTGTACTCATCCCAACCTGCTTTACAGCCTTTGGTGTTGAATGTAGAAAGGTTCAAGTTCGAACCATAGGTAAAGTTTGTAGACAAAAAAGCGTCAGCAGGACTGTTTGTTGAACCAAGACTTTCATGAGAAGTAAAAGCCCATGTCACTGTAGATGCCTCATCCGTGTAGGTGTCAGCCCACGCACTACCGCATACGCATAGCAGTAGCGTCAATAAAGATAAAATTTTTTTCATTTTTTTTGTTTTTAGTAATTAATAATTATGTATAAAATAGATTTTTAATCTGGTTGGGTAAGCAGAGTATGGGGAGGTTGTTTACTTTCAACTTGCAAAGATAAGCCTTTTTCACCAAATCACCAAGAAAAAGCCAAAGAAATTTCCTTATTATTTATTATTTTCATCTTCAATTAGACAGTGATAGTGTCTGTCCTTGAACGTTGTATTGCTTTCCGTCCTTCATGATGACAAGACGACCGTTGCGCACAACCTTGAAGGTTTTGTCAGCGGTGGAGCCGCTGACCACGCTGATGGCAGCGGTGTTGTCCGGACGCTCGTAGGGACCAAGGTCGCGGGTGGTGCCAGTGACGGTGCGTGCCAGGAACGGGAAGTCGCGAATCAGTTGCTGCCAGACACCATTGACATCATCCAAGTTTTCGTTACCGGCATCGACCAGTTTGTTTTCAGGATCAGCCGTCAGACGACCGAAACGACGAGGCATGCCACCATAGATGTCACGGGGCAGCAGGGCATCGTCTTCTTCCAGCGTGATATAGTCATCCTTGGAAACACCTGTCACCAGATGATTGGTCCAGCCATTCTTTGACATGGGTGCTGTCAGAGCGTTGTAGTTGTCATAGCCCACGTCAATCTCCTGTTTGCCAAGACATACATTATTATAATATTTGGTATTGGCATCGGAGCCACCGCCCTCGAACATATAGTCGTAGCCATTGTCGAAAGCCAAGCAACCGACAAGCACGTGACCATCCTTATGGCTGTTGCAGTCGAACCCCTTGACGCTGCCACTCTTGTTATGTCCCCAAGAGATGCAGTTGAAAGCATAGTGGATTCCCTTCGACGAGCCGCCGGTGCCGTTGCCCCCGAGTTTGATGCCATTGCCGTTGCCAGAGAACGACATACTGCTGTTCTTGGTGATATAGTCCTTCACCCACAGGTGGTCTTCGGGCTTACCCGACTCCCATGCCCAGCACTCAGCCAGTATGACGGAGTAGTCGGTCTCAAAGCAGTCCCAGGCATCGTCACTATTATGCCATGCACGACAGCGGATGAAGCGGTTGCCAATACCGTTGTGCATCTTACAGGCGAAACCATCGGCATCACTGCCATAGTTGGAGTCGTAGTCGCAGTTGTGGTGGGAGTCACAGTCGATGATATCATTGTAGGAGCAATAACTGCCATCGTTCTGACTGACGCCAGGGAATGTGTCGCTGAACTTATGACCGAAGCCCAACTGGATGCCTGAGTCAAGGTTATACGAGAACTCGCAACGCTCAATGCGATTGTGCGAGCCTTCCAGTTTGATGCCATTGTCGGCAGCATGGGTGATATGCAGACCGAAGAGCCACCAGTAGTCACCCGTAATGGTAAGACCACGCTCGCCAATTCGCTCAACAGTCAGTCCGTCAACGAAATCGAATACTGGCTTCTCGCCATCGTAGCAACGAATGACGATGGGGCTCTCGGCGGTACCGCTCTTCTTGAGGCGAACCGTGAACTTGCCGTCACTCTGTACCTTCATCTTGTAGGTGCCGCCACGGCAGATGATATGCGTGCCGGACGTTGCAGCATTGATGGCTTTGCCTAATTCGAACCAAGGCTTGTCGATGCTACCGTCACCTGTCTGGTCGTTGCCGTCAGGAGCAATGTAAAGGGTCTTTGTTGCCGTTGGGAATGCCTTGGTGGGAACCCATGTGCCCTCGGTGATGTAGGTAGGATCTTCCGGGTCAACGGGAACAACATTTGCCGACTTGATGACAACCTTCGACACATACGTATTGCTGGAACTTCCTACAAAGCGGAAGCGCACGTTGGTCTCTCCGTCAAGTCCAGTCTTGGCACTGTAAGACTTGGCACCAGAGCCACCAGAAGCAATCTCAGCAAGTTGCTGCCAGGCACCGTCATTCACAGAGTAGTTGATAACCAACTTATTGCTGCCTCCAGACCCCCAGTCAACGGAAATCTTGCCGGGGTCATCAAGAGCCGGTGTAATCAGATAGGAGGACGTACCGCTGGAGAACGTGAACTGCTTGACTCCATTGTTCTCCTTCAATTCCATCTTCAATGCCTCCCAGTCTCCTGAGGGCAGCGACAATGTTACAGCATTGTTCGCACCATACTTGCCTTTGCTCAGCGAGGAGAAGTCCTCTGAGAGGTCGGCTGCCTGTGCCACGAAGGTACAGAGCAGCAGTGCTATACTTGATAATATCTTTTTCATAGTTCTAGATTATTTAATGATTTGACCTTGTGCATTGTAGCGTACACCATTCTTCAGGATGACGAGGCGTCCGTTGAGGATGACCTTCTGGGTCTTGTCAGCAGTGGAACTGCTGACCACGCTGATGCCTGTCGGCGTGCAGTTGGCAGGAATCTTAACCAGCATGTCATAGACACGGGCACCACCACTTGATGAAGTGTTCAGCAGTTCGATGGTGCGAATCTGCTTGGCCATATCCTCACTGATACCAGCCTGTGCAATGAGATCCCACTCTAACAGGGTGGTCTTCTTCATCTTGCTGGTAGTGAATGAATCTGACGTACCGTCAGCCAGTTTCCAGTTAATCTTGTAGGTACGGTCGCCCGTGAAGTGCAGGTTGACCTTCAACTGCAGAACACCTTCGCTCAGGTTCCAGCGGATACCGCCGTTGCTCTTACCCATATCGATGCCGCCCACGGTGCAACCATTAGGAACAGAACCATCCGACTCCGTCTTTTCTGGGTCATAGTTAGTCTTGTTCTCGCTGCCGGGAACCATCTCTAACACACCCTGCAGGTCGGCAGGCAGGGCATCCCATTCATCCTGGAAGTGGTACCAGTCGCCTGTGAGCACGCGGAACGGTGTTACGAGGGTAATCATACCCGTGGTCGTAACGGGTTTTATGTCTGCAGTTGCATCGCCAGAAGCAGTAACCTTAAATGTACAATTTGCCTGTGGTGTACCCTTGATAACTAACAGATGGGTTTCGAAATCATATTCGCTGGTTAGTCCTTGACAAAGACCTTCTACAGCGACATCATCGGCTACATCATTCAACCCATAGATAATATCCTCGATGGGCTGTCCCTCAATGACTTCCTGTGAAGAGTTGGCCGTGATACATTTGAGTTCAATCTTCTCAGGAACGGTATATTCGTAGGGAACACCGTCCAACTCGTAGGCTCCGAAGTCAGGAGCAGCGTCGTTGAAGGGGATATAGATGTCGTCGGCAGTGATATACTCCAGACCGGCAGCAGTACATTCTTCCTCGGTCATCTTACGTGTCGGGGTGAAGCCGATGACAGGCATACCCATATCCTTGAAGATGCTACCGGGCTTCAGACGTGCGAAGTTGTTGTCGGGCAGTGAACCGTCATCCTGACGGTCTGCCATGAAGTCGGCCACGCTCAGTGACAGGAACTCGCCACTATGGTCTTGGGTCTCAATCTGGATCTTTCCTTCCTTGTAACCTTCCTTGATGGGATTGCAACCATCAATGGTAGTCCATGAATTGTAGGTCGTTCCTGCTGTCGGGTCTTGATAGCCTTCCTTGTCGGGCGACAGGAACTCATGGTTGCCTACATGCACACCGCTCTTCTCGGCAGTGGCTCCCCAGCCTACACAATTGTGGATATCCATGAAGCCATACTTGAATATGGTGGGGAAGCGATAGTTATACTCATTGCCCCAAGCCACACAGTTGAAGATGTACATGCCCTCGTAGGCATTGTTCTGGTCGAAGCCCTTATGCAGGTTCTCGAAGGCTACGCAGTTGGTCACCACATGGGCACCTACCGACTGGTCGAATGCTGCACCACCGGCAGAGCCGCCACCACCCAGTTTGAAGCCGTTACCGTTCTTGCCCTCCTTGCCGTCCTTGGTATAGCCGGCTCGATAAGCCCAGCAATGGTCGATGACTACGGGATGATAGACCATGTAGAGGTCCCAGTTGTCGTCGCTGTTGGTCCATGCACGGCAGCCGTGGAACTCTGTGCCAGGGCCGGGGAACAGTTTACAGGCAAAGCCGTCGGCATCGCCGCCGTCGTCGGAGCCGTTATAACTGCGCGAGTCGTAGTTCTCATAGGAGTCGCAGTTGATAACCTTGTTGTAGCGGCAGTAGGTGTAGCCGGGGTTGTACTCAGGCTGTCCGCTGATGGGGAACGACTTGGTCTCCTCGATGCTGAAGTCCTTGAACATGCCTATCTGCAGGCCGGTGTCGTTGTTCCAGCGGAAGGTGCAACGCTCCACGATGTTGTACGAACCCTCCACCTTCATGCCGTTGTCCTCGGCGTTCTGTAGCGTCAGACCGTAGAACGTCCAGTAGTTGGCGAGGTGGTTCACATAGATGCAACGTCCCATTTTGAAAGCCGACTCAGTGGTATGGTGCATGGCCGAGCCGTCGATGATGACCTTGCCTACAGCGTCGTCAGGGTAAGCACGCATCTCACAGCGCAGGTCGGGATTGGTGGGCAGTGCCGGAATCTTGATGCGCTCGCTGATGGTATAGGTACCCTCATGGATGAGGATGCGGTCGCCGGCCTTCACCAGTTCTACGGCTTTGTGGATAGTCAGTAGCGGAGCACTTTCAGTTCCTGGGTTATCGTCGCTACCCGTAGTAGCCACGTGAATGTCGGTAGCCGATGCCGTCATAACGGCAAAAGCCATCATACCCCATAAGGCCATAGCCTTTTTGAAAAAGTATAGTTTTTTCATTATTATTATTTTTAATTTGTCGTTAGTACTGTCTATAGTTTGTATAGTTTGTTGTTTTTGGGATTTGTCTAAACTTTAGTTAGTAAATTGGGCGCAAAGTTATTAATTATTTTGATAAGAGCAAAAAGAAATATAGTTTTTTTTGGTTATTCCGCTTTTTATTTATAAATTTGCAGGCAGAATGTTGACCTGAACCGAATGGTATGAAGTATGTCACGCTGCCAGACACCAGAGAGAGGCGCTTGCCGTTTTATCTCGCCATGGAGGAATATGTCGCCCGCCATCTTGACGCCGACGACCTGTTTTTCCTTTGGCAGGTGGCTCCCACGGTGATCTTCGGCCGTCATCAGGTGGCCCATAACGAGGTGAACTTCGCCTACTGCCGCGAGCACGGCATAGAGGTGTATCGCCGTAAGAGCGGCGGCGGCTGCGTGTATGCCGACCGTGACAACGTGATGATGTCGTTTGTGACCTCCGGCGACAATGTGTCGCTGACCTACAACCGCTTTATGGCGATGCTGGTCCTGGTGCTGCGGCGGCTGGGCGTGGAGGCTACCGGCACCAGCCACAACGACGTGATGATAGGCGATCGGAAGGTCAGCGGCACCGCGTTCTATCACCTGCCGGGTCGCTGCATCGTGCATGCCACCATGCTCTACGACACCAACATGGAGCACATGGTGCATGCCCTTACGCCGAGCCGTGAGAAACTGCAGGCCAAGGGCATAGAGAGCGTGCGCCAGCGTGTCACGCTGCTGAAGGACCATATCTCCCTCGACATTGAGGCGTTCAAGGCTTTTGTCAAGACAACCCTCTGCGACGGCGAGCGGCGGCTGTCGGCCGCCGACGTGGCCGCTATCGAGGCTATGGAGCAGGCCTATCAGCGCTTCGACGATTATTAACTTTCAAATCATCATATCTATGGCAATCAAACAGGAACTGAGAGAGAGAGAGAAACGGACGTGCCTCTACGAGCGGCACATCGCGGAGGGTGCCTTCATGGCGCCGTTCGCCAATTTCGCCATGCCCATCCAATACCGCAACATACAGTTGGAGCACCTGGCCGTGCGCCAGAAGTGCGGCCTCTTCGACGTGAGCCACATGGGTGAGGTGACGGTGAAGGGTAGGGATGCCGAGCGCTTTGTGCAGCATATCTTCACCAACGACATTGCCGAGGCACCCGTTGGCAAGGTGTACTATGGCATGATGTGCTATGAGAACGGCGGCACCGTGGACGACCTGCTGGTGTATAAGATGGGCGAGAACGATTTCTTCCTCGTCATCAACGCCGCGAACATCGACAAGGACTGGGCGTGGATACAGGAGCAGGCCAAGGGCTACGACGTGGTGCTGGCAAACCGGTCGGACGACTACGGACAGATAGCCCTGCAGGGGCCGGAGGCCGAGCATGTCATGGAGACGGTGCTGGGGCTGCCATGCAGCGAACTGACGTTCTACTCGGTGAAGACCATTGGCGATGTCATCGTCTCGCGTACAGGCTACACTGGCGAGGACGGCTTCGAGGTGTATGCCTCGCACAACTATATCCAGCAGTGCTGGGACAAACTGATTGCCGCCGGCGTACAGCCCTGTGGCCTGGGCTGCCGCGACACCTTGCGCTTCGAGGTGGGCCTGCCGCTCTATGGCGACGAACTGTCGGAGGAGATCACGCCCGTCATGGCCGGCCTGGGCATGTTTGTGAAACTCGACAAGGAGGAGTTCATTGGCAAGGAGGCGCTGGCCCGGCAGAAGGCCGAGGGTCCGGCCAAGAAACTCGTGGGCATTGAACTCTTCGACAAGGCCATACCCCGTCACGGCTATACTGTCCTGAACATGGACGGCGAGCCGGTGGGTGAGGTGACCACGGGCTATCACTGCATCTCCGTGGACAAGAGCGTGTGCATGGCCCTTGTCGATGCCCGGTATGCCAAACTCGACACCGAACTGCAGGTTCAGATCCGCAAGAAGGTGTTCCCCGGCAAGGTGGTGAAGAAACAGTTCTATAACAAACATTATAAGAAATAACTCCTTTAACTCCTAAAAAAATATGGCAAAAGTAATTGAAGGACTCTATTACAGTGAGTCGCACGAGTATGTGAGAGTAGAAGGTAACGTAGGTTACATTGGTATCAGTGACTATGCTCAGCAGGCGCTGGGCAACGTGGTTTATGTCGACATGCCCGACGTTGACGACGAGGTGGAGGCCGGCTCCGAGTTTGGCGCCGTGGAGAGCGTCAAGGCCGCCAGCGACCTCATAGCCCCTGTCAGCGGCACGGTGGTCGAGGTCAACGAGGCCCTGGACGACCAGCCCGAACTGATCAACCAGGACCCCTACGAGAACTGGATTATCAAGGTGGAACTCAGCGACAAGACAGAAGTGGACAACCTCATGGATGCCAAGGCCTACGAGGAATTCTGCAAGCAAGAATAATTTTTTTCGAAATGTCGAAATGTCGAAATGTCGAAATGTCGAAATGTCGAAAAATCGAAATGTCGAAATGTCGAAAAATCGAAATGACGAACCATGCATAAGTATTTCCCGCATACCGAAAAGGATTTGCAGGCGATGATGGATGTTGTCGGCATCAAGAGTCTTAACGATCTCTATGCCGACGTGCCGGAGCAGATCCGCTTTCAGGGCGACTATCAGTTGCCGTCGGAGATGAGCGAGATGGAGGTGCGCCAACTCTTTGAGCAGTTGGGGGCGCAGAACAAGGTGCTGACATGCTTTGCCGGCGCTGGCGTCTACGACCATTACACGCCTGCCGTCATACCGCAACTGCTGCAACGCTCGGAGTTCCTGACATCCTACACGCCCTATCAGGCCGAGATCTCGCAGGGCACCCTCCATTATATCTTCGAGTACCAGAGCATGATGGCCGAACTCACGGGCATGGACATCAGCAACGCCTCGATGTACGACGGCACCACCGCCGCTGCCGAGGCCATGATGATGGCCGTGGCCGCAGGCAAGAAGCAGAACCGCTTCCTCGTCTCGGAGACCGTCGACCCGAAGACCGTCGCTGTGATGAAGACCTACGCCCATTTCCACGGCATCGAACTGGAGATGATTCCGCAGAAGGACGGCGTCACCGACCTCTCAGCACTCCAGTCTCTCCTCTCACCCCTCACCCCTCACTCCTCCGCACCCCAAGGCGTGGCCGGCGTGATGGTGCAGCAGCCTAACTACTACGGCATCGTAGAGGACTATAGCGGCTTCGCCGAGGCCGTCCACGATGCAAAGAGCCTCTTCGTCATGAACAGCGTCATTGCCGACCTGGCCGTGCTGAAGACACCTGGCGAATGGGGTGCCGACATCGCCGTGGGCGACGGCCAGAGCCTGGGCATACCCATGCAGTGGGGCGGCCCGTATGTGGGCTATATGTGCTGCACGGAGAAACTCATCAGAAAGATGCCGGGGCGCATCGTGGGCAAGACCGTGGACAATCGCGGACAGCGTGCCTTCGTGCTCACCCTCCAGGCCCGCGAGCAGCATATCCGCAGGCAGAAAGCCACGTCGAACATCTGTTCCAACCAGTCGCTGATGGCACTCTTCGTCACCATCTACTGCTCGCTGATGGGCAGGCAGGGGCTTAAGGAGGCCGCCGAACTGTCCTACGCCGGGGCGCACTACCTGTGCGACGAACTGCTGAAGACGGGGCGTTTCCATCTGGTGTACGACCAGCCCTTCTTCAATGAGTTCTATGTGAGGTACGACGGTGATGCCGACGCGCTCTACCGGCGTTTCACCGAACGGGGCATCCTGGGTGGCGTGCGCCATGGCGACGGCTTCCTCTTTGCCGTCACCGAGAAACGTACGAAAGAAGAAATTGATGGTCTAATAAAAATGAGTAATGAGTAATGAGTAATTATGGTTAGACATGCTGGCGATATGGTATGGGCAAAGGTAATCATAATTACTAATTACTCATTACTCATTACTAATTAAAAAAAGGAAGTAATGAACAACAAACTCTACGGAAACCTGATATTCGAACTCTCGCAGGCAGGCCGCAAAGGTTACAGTCTGCCAAAGAACCGCTTCGGTGAATACACGATCCCCGCTGCGATGAGAAGGACGGAGGATGCCGCCCTGCCAGAGTGCGACGAGATGACGGTGGTGCGCCACTATACCAACCTCTCGGCCAACAACTTCGGCGTGGACAACGGCTTTTATCCCTTGGGCTCATGCACGATGAAATATAACCCGAAGATCAACGAGGAGATGGCTGCCCTGCCACAGTTCCAGAACTTGCACCCTTTGCAGCCTGCCGAGACCGTTCGCGGTGCCGAGGCCGTCTGCTCTCTGCTCTGTAAGTCGCTGTGCGAACTGACCGGCCTTCATGCCTTCACCCTGAAGCCCTTTGCCGGTGCCCACGGCGAACTGACCGGCCTGATGGTTATCAAGCGCTACCACGAGAGCCGTGATGACCTGCAGCGCACCAAGGTCATCGTGCCCGACTCGGCCCATGGCACCAACCCCGCCTCGGCTGCCGTCTGCGGCTTGGAGATCGTCGAGGTGAAGTCGCTTGCCGACGGCACCGTCGATGTCGATGCCCTGAAGGAGATCATCGCTCAATATGGCGATAGCGTCGCCGCGATGATGATGACCAACCCCAACACCCTCGGACTCTTTGAGCGGCAGATACCAGAGATAGAGCGACTCGTACACGACTGCGGCGGCCTGATGTACTACGACGGGGCCAACCTGAACCCTCTGCTGGGTGCTGCCCGCCCGGGCGACATGGGCTTCGACGTGATGCATATCAACTTGCACAAGACCTTCTCAACGCCTCATGGCGGTGGCGGCCCCGGCGCCGGTCCCGTTGGTGTGCGCAAGGGGTTGGAGCAGTTCTTCCCCGAGGTGTCGCCCTATCATGGCAACTTCGCCGTAGCCATACGTGCCTACGCCTATATCCTCACGCTCGGGCGCGCGTATATAAAAGAGGTGGGACCATTGGCCACGCTCAACGCCAACTATATCAAGGAGTGCCTGAAGGATGTCTATGAACTGCCCATTGACACGCTCTGTAAGCATGAGTTTGTGTTCGACGGCTTGAAGGATAAGAGCACGGGCGTCACCACCATGGACGTGGCCAAGCGTCTGCTTGACTACGGCTACCACGCCCCCACGATCTACTTCCCCCTGCTGTTCCACGAGAGCCTGATGATAGAGCCGACGGAGAACGAGTCGAAGGAGACCCTCGACGGTTTCATTGCCGTGATGCGCCAGATTGCCGAGGAGGCCAAGACCGACCCCGACCTGGTGAAGTCGGCTCCTCACAACACCCCCATCGGCCGTGTTGACGACGTACTGGCTGCCAAGCATCCCGTCACCACATACCGCGCAATTATGAATTGTGAATTATGAATTATGAATTATGAATTGTGAACTGTGCATCATCGGTGCGGGGCCGGGAGGCTACCGCGCTGCAGAACTGGCAGCCAAGGCAGGGCTGAAGGTCGTCATCATCGAGGCCGGCCATGTGGGGGGCACCTGCCTGAACGTGGGATGCATCCCTACGAAGACCTACGTCCATGCGGCTACCTTTGCCGAGGCCCGCGAGCGTATGGCACAGGTCGTGCCCCAACTCCGCCAGGGTGTAGAGACCATCCTCTCGCACCCGAATATCACATTGGTTCGTGGTAAGGCCTCTTTCGTCGATGCCAATACTGTGGGGGTGCAGCCGCTCCCCTCCCTTGTAGGGGAGGGGCAAGGGGTGGGATCAGTGACTATCACCGCCTCCTACATCATCATTGCCACAGGCTCGGAAACCAAATGGCTACCCATTGCAGGCATCGACGACCCTCGTGTGGTCGACAGCACCGGTCTGCTCAACCTTGACACGCTGCCCCGGCGTCTCTGCATCATCGGTGCCGGTGTCATCGGCATGGAGTTTGCCTGTGTGTTCCATCGTTTCGGCTCCGAGGTTACCGTCATTGAATACCTGAAGGAGTGCCTGCCCGCCCTTGACGGCGACATTGCCAGGCGCCTGCGCAAATATCTGGAGAAGCCGCAGCGGTGCGAGGGAACGTCGGAAATGAAGAGCGGCATCACCTTTAAGATGAAGACCGCTGTAGAAAACATCGCCGATATTGATGCCGACTGCATTCTCATGGCCACCGGCCGCAAGCCGCACACAGAAGGGCTGAACCTCGAAGCCGCCGGCATTACCCTGGCCCCCAACGGTGCCATTCCCGTTGACGATAACTTCCAGGTAGTAAATAGAAAATCGGAAAATGGTGCATCCCTCTACGCCATCGGCGACTGCAACGGCAAACAAATGCTGGCCCACGCTGCCGAGGCGCAGGCCCGGATTGTCATTGACCAAATCATCAGTCACAAGAGCGCAGTAGCAAATTTTTCACTCTTCACTCTTCACTCTTCACTTTCCACTCTTCACTCTTCACTCTCCATCATGCCCGCCGCCATCTTCACCACGCCCGAGGCCGCCTGCGTGGGTCCCACCGAGGAACAGTTGAAGGCATGCGTGGCCAGCGGCTCCTCCGCCGGCACCGCCTACGAGTGTCGCAAGGCGTTCTGGCGGGCCAATGGCAAAGCCCTTGCCATGAACGAGACGGAGGGCATGCTGAAACTCTTCTCCGAGCCCGGTGCCGGCCGCATCCTTGGCTGCCATGCCTACGGAGCCCATTCTGCCGACATCATTCAGGAGGTCAGTGCGCTGATGTGCCGTGACACCACCGTTGCCCAACTGCGCAACATGGTGCACATCCACCCCACGCTCTCCGAGATACTGCTCTCGGCCGCCGAGACCTGACGTGCACCTCGTACCTCGTACCTCGCACCTCTACCTCGCACCTCGTACCTCGTACTAGATGGTAATCTCGCCACTACCGTAGCAGCGGTGGTGGCGATTGTCGTATATCACACAAAACTGCCCCGGCGCCACACCGTGAATCTTCTCCTCGGAATAGACGGCATAGCGCCCCTCTTCCGTCGGGACAAACCGGGCACGGTGGAACTCCGGCGTGTGGCGGATCTTAAACGTGATCTCGCTGTCGGGCATCACGCCGTTGATGCTATGGAAGTCGTGTATGAGGAAATCCTTCTTATAGACCGTCGACGGGTCGTAGCCGTGGGCCACATAGAGGATGTTTTGCGACGCGTCTTTCTTGACGATAAACCACGGCCCGCCGCCAAAGCCCAGCCCCTTGCGCTGGCCTATGGTATAGAACCAGTGGCCGCGGTGACGGCCTATGCACTTGCCCGTCGCCAGTTCAACAACATCGCCGGGCTCTTCGCCCACGTACCTTCTGATATAGTCAGTGTAGTTGATCTTGCCAAGGAAGCAGATGCCCTGCGAGTCCTTGCGCTTCGCATTTACCAAGTGCTCGCGCTCGGCTATCTGGCGCACCTCGTCTTTCTGGTAATGGCCGATGGGGAAGATGGCCTTTGCCAGTTGCCAGCCGTAGATCTGCGCCAGGAAGTCGGTCTGGTCCTTCACAGGGTCGGGGCTGGTGCAGAGCCATTTTATAGGGGTGAGGGGTGAGGGGTGGGAGGTGAGAGGGTAGGGGTGGAGTGGGAGAGGTTCTGTCTCCGTCTGTGCATAGTGGCCCGTGGCAATGAGGTCGTAGTCGTGGCCGCGCTTCTCGTGAAAGGCCCCGAACTTGATCAGGCGGTTGCACATCACGTCGGGGTTGGGTGTCAGACCAGCCTTCACTTTCTCCATCGTGTACTTGGTCACCTGGTCCCAGTACTCGCGGTGGCAGTCGACCACCTCCAGCCGGCAGCCATACTTATGAGCCACGGCCGTGGCCATCTCCATATCCTCCTCCATGGAGCAGTCCCACTCTTCCTTGTCGTCGGCACCAATCTTTATATAAAAGCAGTCGGGATGGAGCCCCTGGCGTGCAAACTCATACACCACCACGCTGCTGTCAACGCCGCCCGACAGCAGCACTGCGATACGCTTGTCCTGTAACTCTGACATATTCATGGGTGCAAAGGTACGAAAAAGATTTGAGATTATCTAAGTTTTCCACCTTATTTCATCACGAATCTCTCAAATTCGTGATAAACAAAAGAAACACTAGTGTGACCCTTGTCGCTATATCGATTGACCTAGGTCGACAGATCGGTTGACCCAGGTCGACAGATCGGTTGACCTAGGTCGGCAGATCGATTGACCCAGGTCGGCAGATCGATTGACCTAGGTCGACAGATAGCGAAAGAGGCTCCCTCGCCATGCGATGGAGCCTCTTTCACGTTGCAAAACAGCCTGTTTCGCCCTGCAAGGACATGGCTATTGATTTTCCTGCTTCAGTCTGTAGACGAATGTGGTGCCCACCTTCTCGCCGCGCAGCAGCGCATGGGGCGCGGTGGTGAGCCGTTCCAGCCACTTGTGGGCCGTGTGTTTTGTCAGTTGCAGCAGTTGCATCAGCACGCGCCGTGTCAGGTAGTCGTGGCCCGAGAGGTAGTCCCTCACGCGGCGTCTCACCTGCTCTTCGGTGTATTGGGCAGTATGGCCCACCTGTCCGCGCCCGGTGGCGTTCTCGAAGTGCACTTCATGGTTCGTCATCAGTTGCAGGAAATCCTTGTCGGGCTTGAAGAAGATGCCGTCTATCTGCACCTCGTTGCCAGTGATCTCCTCTGGGTCAGTGAAGGCGGGCTTCGCCTCCTGTGCATCGTCCTGGCGGGTGCGGAAGCCCAGTCGCAGGGCGAATGTGCCCAGGCCTTGCAGGTGCACGGCCTTGTTGTCGAGCAGGTTTTCCACGATGACGCTCGGCAGTTCCCTGAGCAGCGGCTCGGCGATTGCTGGCGACAGGTGGCGTTCTCCCAGTTGCTTCACTATCTCGTCGCGTCCTATGGTATAGTAACTGTCGGGGCGCACGTGGTAGGTGTCGGCAGCCTCCGGGGTGTTCTTCGGATTGCGGTGTACGCTAAACTTGATGGTTGACATATATTCTTTTTTCGCTATTGTTTTTTCTTATATGTAGGATAGTGGCTGCAAAGTTACGAAAAAAGGTTGTAACAAACGAGGGATTTTGGAAGATTAACGCAAATCGGCCTAAAATAAAGGCAATACGGGTCGTCCGAAAGAAACTCATAGAGTACGATGTCGTCACCTTCAAACAGAAAAACGGCAAGGAAGTATGGGATTCAAAGGCACGGACAACGCTGGTAGGCAGACCCGAGGAAGACATCCTCGCACGCTTCAACCAGGAGATA
>JAFSYY010000031.1 GCA_017455845.1 Prevotella sp.
ATAGACAGTCCAAGCTCTGTCGTGAGACAACTTTCATCGCTTCGATTATCTGATAATACTATCCATTTCATACTAATCTTTCTTGATAACAACGATACTGTCGGCCTTGATGCGAGTCCTTAGCCAGTCGTGCAGTTTTTGGCCGTCTATCTGTGAAAGGCTTTTGTCGTCGCCCTGTATGATGGCTGCCACGTATGACCTTGTCGGCATGGAGTCGCGGCTAACTTCTGTGACGCGGGCCAGGCTGAACGCGCTAACCTGAGGAAACAGCGTGGCCATCTCTGGACGGATGTCGGCGGCCAGCGCCTCGTAGCGGGCATATTCCGACAACTGCCGGATGAGTTGAGCGTTTTCTGCGGAGAGTTCCAGCAGGTTGCGGCGCTCCTGCTCACGGCTGTCGGCGAGGGTGGACAGGCGGTCACTGAGTGCAAGCAGGCTGTCGCTCTGGGTGCCCTGAATCACGCGCAGCCTGTAGCCGATCATGCCGTACTGCGCCATACGTCGCTCCGCCTCGGCCCGCTTTGCCTCCGTAATCTCGCGGCCCACGGCCACGACGCGCAGTTTCAGGCTGTCGCGCTCCACCGAGTTCGAGATAATCTGCGTGCCCCGCTGTGTCAGTTCTGTCTTGATGAACTTTCTTACATTATTCTCGGAGATGCTCTGCTGCACGATGCCGACGGTCATATAGACGGCTGGCAGCATGGTCACCACAACAATTGCCATGACGATGCGCTTGGCCTTGACGGCCATTTCGGGCGACTGGAATTCGTGCTGGTTGAAGTGCATCAGCCTAACGCCGCAGTAGGTGGCGAGGGCAATGAACACGGTGTTGATGAAGAACAGGTAGAAGGCCCCGAGGAAGTAGAGCAGATGGCCTGTGGCCAGTCCGTAGCCGGCGGTGCAGAGTGGCGGCATGAGTGCCGTGGCAATGGCTACCCCCGGGATGACGTTGCCCTTGCCGCGGGTGCAGAGGGCGATGATGCCTGCCGCACCGCCGCAGAAGGCGATGAGCACGTCGTAGAGCGTAGGCGACGTTCGGGCCAGCAACTCCGACCGCGCCTCACTGAGCGGTGTTATCAGGAAATAGACCATCGCCGTGAGCACGCTGATGAGCGTGGCCACACCGAAGTTCTTAGCTGCGCGGCGCAGCAGGTCGAGGTCGTTGGTGCCCACGGCCAGTCCCATGCCGATGATGGGGCCCATCAGCGGCGAGATGAGCATTGCGCCGATGATGACCGCCGTGGAGTTGACGTTCAGCCCAAGTGAGGCGATGAAGATGGCGAAGATAAGCACCCAGAGGTTGGCTCCCCTGAAACTCACGCCGCTGCTGATCTGACTGACGATCTCGTGCTCGTCGTCCTTGTCGGGCATCAGGTTGAACTGCATCCTGACCCGTTCCAAAAAGTCATTTACTGTCATACTTTTCTCATTATATTTCTTCCAATTCCCCTGTTTCTGAATCAATGATAAACCCACGAACAACGATATCCTTCGGCACCAACGGATGGGTCTTGATGGTCTCAACAGTCTTACGGACGGAGGTCGGTGTGTCCTTAAAGCCTTCTAACTACTGGTCAAGGTCGATGCCACACTTGCGGATGGTATCAAGCGTTTCATCCGTCACGCCACGGGCAATCATCTCATGGTGGAAGTGGTCATAGCTCATGTGGCAGGCTCCGCAATGCGAGTGCGCGACCACCATAATCTCCTGTACGCCCAGTTCATAAATGGCTACTAT
>JAFSYY010000032.1 GCA_017455845.1 Prevotella sp.
CGCTGCCGTGTCGGCATCGCTGCCGACCACTGTGCCGAGCGGGCGCCCCAACCCTTCCGCCACATGCATAGTGATGTGGTAGAAGCCTGGCCGCGAATAATCGTGAACATTAGAGCGGCGCGTCATGCTGTGTATGATAGGATGCCTGTCCATCAATCCTTAGTCATCTTCAATCCTTCAATTTTTTTATTCCTGGATATTCACGGTGGTGCTGCCTTCTACTACTCCATGGTCGCCACCGCCGAAGACATTGCCATGCACCTCAGTATTTCCCTTGAGAGTGACGGTGACCGTGTTTGCAGCACCTGTAACGTAACTTTGTTCGCCACCACCAAAGACATTACCTGAGATAGTAGAGCCTTTCTTGTCAGTGCCATCGATGGTGAGAGATACGGAGCCAGCAACTGATCCGAGGTTGGACTTGTCCAGATTTATATTGGTATAAAGGATATGATTGGTTTTGTCAATGGCAAGGTCTGTGCTGTTGACTGTCTCTGTGCGTTGCTGCCAATTGTAGGTAACTGTCGCCGGGTATGTTGGTTCCAGATAGACACCGAGGTTTGCATCATAGTAAGGGGCTTTGACAAAACCTCCTGTATTCATCACCTTAACAGATGGCTTCTCTGCAGAATAACCTGCACCAAAGACATTGCCATTTACAGTACAACCAGTAAGTCGAGAAGTGACAGGGCCATCCACTTTACCAAGACTACCACCGCCATAGAAATTACCTGTAATAGTACAATTTGTCAATGTTGAAGTGACATTGTGTGTGGTGGCTAACGAAAATCTGACGAAGTTTACGAAGATACGCTCCACATTTTGGGTATTATTGGATACAGGAAGATACTGATAATAAAACTCGGTGGAAACACCTTTATATTGAGTTTCATTTTTATATTCCTGTTTGTAATTATTATTAACGAAAGTATTCCAGTTATTTTCCCCATAATCTCCTGTAGTTCCCGATACATTTTTGGGTGGAAAAGTACTATAGGAATTGCCGCCATAACCAGCTCCGAAATAGTTGTCAAATTGGCAACCTGTGGCAGTAGTCTTGACTGTGCGCCCACTATATAAATCACCAAACTTGGGTCCACCACAGAACTGTTTGATATAACCTCCGTTTATAACAGTGGTAATGTTACCTTCTATGGGGCTGGCGGCGTTGATACCACCACCATAAAACTCATCGATATCAGCATTCTGTATCTGCCAGAAAATGTTTCCTTTGGTATGATTGGATGCGCTGCCTATTCCCTCCATACCCGTACCTGCCACTATGCCAAAACGACCACCATTGATATAACATTCTGCATCGTCATTGTATTTTGCATCAGCGTTGTTTTTAAGAGGAACCTTATAAAGTCCTGTCAAATAGAACTCCTCATAATCACCACCTGTCACAGACAGGGGGGGATGTTTGGATTCATAATTGTCATCAATATGCGTACCTCTATGAAACTCCTTGAACCACACGTTGCCGCCAACATGGAAATAGGTGATATTATTTTGGAGAGAAGGATTATTATTCTGACAATTCACCCATTGCTCCATGACACCACCTTGCACGATGAGCGGAGCAGCACTACGTCCTCCTGCATCATACTCAAACTGCGTAACTCGGAATAGTGACGTATTAGTTGACTCGAACCATCCTATAGGTCGCATGATGCCGAAATTATAAGTACCTTTACCCCCCGTTGACTTCTGTGCCATGCCAAAACCGACAAAATTAAGAAAGTCGTATTTTACCGGATGGAGTTTATTTCGGCCATCATTACGGTACATAAAAGAATAGTCTGGTTCATTGTCACTATCCAAATCAATGGTGGTAACAGTATAGGGGTATGAACCATGAATTGCAGCATTACTAGTGGTATATTCATGGTAATTTCCCACAAGGACAATGGCATAGTCGTTAACCGAATGTGACGTGTTAGGATTGATTTGTGTGTCTCCAGTACCTATAGCATTCGCAATTGAAGTATACACTTTCTGATTCTCCCCATTAATGATGTGATCACTTCCATTTGTATATAATTCTCCACCACCGACAACTGGTACATTGTAGGCAGTACCCATACCCTCATTATACACTACATCGGCGTAACCATCTGCCACGTAAGCAGCCTTGGCCCAATATGGCTGGATGGTGATGTTACTTACACCTTCGGGCACATCCCAATACGCGCCCTGATTGAACACTCGCCCACTGACACCATAGAGGTCTTTCTTTGTAGAAGTGCGGTCGGCAAAATTGTAAGGCATTGCCGTAACATTGCCCGATTCATCAAAAGTCACGTCTTCTCCCGTGGAAAAAGAACCTGATCCTGTCTCGGAACCATTGATTTTAACAATCTTCCAGCCCGTTACCACACGGTTACCGGTATAGTTCTTAGTCCCAACTTGATTATAATAAGGCAACTGTACCTTCGCATAATTAAAGTTGAAGTGCTCAGGGTCTTTGTCGGTAATCTTGAGAGATAGTTCAGACGTGGTAATCTTCGCTTCGCTTTCCCCAGTGCCGGGATGGGAAAATACTGCACCGTCGCCCATTTCAATGTATACAGTCAGTGTACCCAACAACCCGCCTTTATTACGCTCCGTCTGCGACGTAGCGTTCTCTGCATCAATATTCACTACCGATGGGTAGTAGCCAGGAGTATTCAGTATCGGGAAAGGCGTGGTGCTGCCTATCTGAGAGGGCTCCAACACCCACTTCATTATCTGGTCTTTGTTATCAGCACTTCCAGTAGCCCACCAAGCAGCCAATTCTCGGTGAGAGTTTAGTAGATGACGGAAAAACTCAAAGCGCTGTAAAAAGCGCGTCTCGGCCATTAAGGCACAATGATATGTGTCTATATCTCGATTCTTCACGTAAGAAGCGTCGGCACAGAAATAATTGAAGTTGCCTACACCATTCTGGTCACCTCGGTTGGTGATAATTTTTCCATTGTAAATAGGTGCCTTGTTCGTGCCACCCGTGATGTCGCCATAGAACATGCAGTTCATCACCATGGTCTTGAGGTTCTTCGAGGTGGTAGCCACGTTATTGTAGCCTACGATGCCGCCTACATTGCTGCCGCCAGTGATGTCGGCATAGCTGAAGCAGTTGATGACGCGGGCGCTTTCGTCGAGCAGGCCAACAAGGCCACCTACACAGTTGGAACCTGAGACGGTGCTGCTATTGGTTTCGATATGGGTATAGCCATCCTCATCTGTTGCCACAGTGCTCCCTGTGGCCAGTATGCCGCAGTTATAGATGCGGGTGGTTCCCTTTGCCACACAGGCAATGGCACCTGTATTGCCGTCATCATTACCACTGCTGATGGAAATGTTATCCATCATCAGATTACGCACCGTTCCACCATTAATCGTTTCAAAGAGAGGGGCGGTAAGTCCAGAAATAGTGTAGTTTCCGCCATCGAGTGTTCCGCTGAAAGCAGTGACACCAGGTTTGTTATCAGTACTATAAGTAGAATTTCCCGTCAACCTATAAAGACCATTAGAATCTGTGATTCCTGAAAGGTCGGCGATTTCAGAAAACGTCGGGTTAAGGTTATAAAGTGCTATCGGAATGCTTGTATTGTTGCTGATTCTGGTCGGTGAACTAATGCTTGCCGTCACCTTTAGAGTGCCGACGCGGGTGCCTGGAGGCAAGGTGACATTGGCAGTCAATGTGCTGGTGCCGTCTGCTTCAACATCATCAGGTGTTATCACATAATCATCCAGTCCCGTGAGTTGCCATGTGTAGGTGATACCAGTCTTGGTCTTGGAGTTTGGCTGCGTACAGTAGTCGGTGTTGGTGGGTGAGTCCTTAATGTTGCGGGAGAACCAAGTAGTTGCGGTATAAACATGGTTCCCCGACGTATATATTTCCTGTTCACCATTTATGCTATAGTTACTCCACAAGCGGTACTGCCATTCGTAATTGTATATCTTCCACTTGGCGTTATCACTGGACTTGTAGATACTGGCAATCTTGGTTGAGTTTGAAGTGTTCATGTAGAGGGTAAAATAGAGTTCACCCAATACACCATCTTTCTTCCATACTGCAAACTGTTTTTCGTAAGGTATGATGTAGTAGCATCCTCCAAATGGATCACGATTTCCACACCCACTATAGAGCCGGAACTTATAGCGTGTATCGCTTCCAGGTGTGCTGGAGCCAATTTTCACTGCACCATAGTCGGAAACGGTATAGTCGGCAGCATCATAATAAAGGTAGGTGCCGGTAGTGACGTTCTTGAACGAACAGAAGCCTTCCGTATCGGTTTCAATATTCCAGGTGATGTCGCCATTGACAGCCTCAGTCAAGTCACTCTGCTTGCCGTTCACAGGTAACAGGTCATACTCTGATAGCGATGATGATGCTTTGGGAAAACGGTAGTTGTTGTCCTGTGTGTTGAATAGCAAGTATTTGTTCGAAGCATTGGGGGCGAAGGCTTTGGCATTAACCTTAATGGTCACAGTAGCAGTGGTGGCTGGATGGTTGACCTGTACAATGGGGTCGAGCGGTGTCAATGTATAGGTGGCTGCCACAGACTGTTGCTCGTTGTCCGTGGACGTGTTATAAATAATCCCCATTGTAGTGTTGATTTCCCATTTGGTTCCTTTGCCAGATGGTGCTGTTTGCGTTTCATCGTATCTCAGCGAGCAGTAGCATCGAGCATCTTTCTTGTCAACAACTTGTACGTTTTCCGTTCCAGCATCGTTTTTGTCAATCTTGACGGTGATGTTGCGCAGATAGTATGTGCGCAGGTAGGTCACCAGCTGTGGTGACTGTACCTCCCAGGACACATCTTTTGGTCCATCCCACTTGTTGTTGTTCTCCGTGATGGTCAGCGTGCAGGCAGCGTATTTGTTTGCCGGACTTTCTGCCAGTGTTACCTTGCCGCTTGAATCCAGTCCAAGAATCTTTGTGCTGCCATTCATCTGAAATCGCTTTTTATCCCCATCGGTGACTAAGTCCCATTTCGTCACGGGAGAAGTGGAGAGGACAAGCGTATTCTCGTTGAGAACGTTGAGGTAGAACATCTCCTGCTGCAGGTAGCCGTCAGAGGAATAAACCCATATAGATGAACCGTTGTCGGCATGAGTATTATCGTAGCGGAAATTATTCTCATTGCCCACAATGCCTTTATATTGCTTCATATACCCCTTGTCCTTATTGTGAAGTGCATAATAGGTATTAGTCTGCCCCCACGCCCCCGTGGCTCCCCCCACCATCATCACGGTCAGGAGGATCAGGCTACGGAGGTAGCGGCAGGAAAGTATGCCGTTTCCGCCTCGTAAGTTTGGTGTTTGCGATGCGAAAGTATGGTGTTTACACGTTGTAAATCCCATGTTTATCATCTGTATGTTCCGTTTCATATCGTGTGTCATCTTCATTCGTTGAATTCGTGGTTCTATTTCAATAGTTTTCGTCCTTCATTATCGTTCAGTACCTTCATCTGCTGGATGGCTATCTGGTTGAGTTTCACCAGCCGCTCACCCTGAGAAATGCCGTCATTGATGAGTACAGCATTTATATTCTCCATATTTGATAAACAGATGAGTTCATTAATGGTTGCATAGTCGCGGATGTTACCCTTCAACTCCGGGTTTGCCTCGCGCCACTGCTTGGCCGTCATACCGAACATGGCCACATTCAGCACGTCGGCCTCTTCGGCGTAGATGATGCTGGCCTGTGCCTTGGTCACCTCTACAGGAATCAGGTTGCTTTTGATGGCATCGGTGTGGATGCGATAGTTAATCTTCGACAGTTCCCGCTTCGCTGTCCAGCCCAGCAGTTCCTGCTCTTTGGCCTTGAGGCGCTGAAACTCCATTACCAGATAGAGTTCAAACTCTACAGACACCCAATTGGCGAATTTGAAAGCTATGTCTGTGATAGCATAAGTGCCACCATTACGCCCTGTCGTAGTTATAATTCCGATAGATGAGGTCAATTCCACCCATCTCGAAGGGCTCATAGTAAAAGAGTTACTACCCGCCTCGGCCAAAAGGGGGTCGAATTCGACCCCTTTAAATGCGGGGTTATGCAATCTCTCCCATAGACCTAAATATTCCAAGGTGTTTTTCTGGCGCATCCAGTTCTTGACAACATCCTTAGGCTCTGCAATATTTTTCTGCTTGGCTATGTCTGTGATGCAAAGGTAATCAGTACCATTGACTTTCATCGTCCTGATACTGACATTCTTAACAATTATCTCACTTTTCTTTGCCATATTACTACTTGTTCAGAAAACTTGGTTTAATTATATCTATCCCCACGCCCCCGTAGCTCCCCCGACCATCATCGCGGCCTAGAGAATCAGGCTGCGGAGGTAGCGGCCCGTAAGTATGCTGTTTACACCTCGCAAGTATGGTGTTTGCGATGCGTAAGTATGGTGTTTACGTGTCGTAAATCCCATGTTCATCATCTGTATGTTCCGTTTCATATCGTGTTCCATCTTCATTCGTTGAATTTGTTGTCTATCTTATTCCATTTATTAGTTCATCCGCTGATGTTTCCTGCATCTTGATATAAGCGAAGAGTTTCTTTCCAGCATCTTTTAGGCTCGCCCCAAAAAGATAGACGGTATTATCAATAATCAGGAAGCGGTCGTGATTGTGCTGGCAAATGTTCACAGTGACAGGTGCATACTGCTGATTGTGCCGCTGTACTGCCAATTGTTGCTGCTGTGAGAGCGGGCGGGTGTATATAGCGGCAGAAACGTGGACATCCCGCTGGCTCAGCATGGTCAGCGTGGTTTCATCGATATAATTGTCTATAAGTACGACCGACGTCTTGGCCTGTTTGATGAGGCTGACAATCTGACTATATGCGTCGAAAATCTGGCCGTCGTAGAATATTCCCTCTATCGGAGGCAGCGAAGAGCGAACGAAGAAATCAATCTTTTCCTCGGCAGTAGCCAGCCGCTGTTCTATATTACGGAAACGCTGATTAATAGAATAGCCGTTAAGCAGATACTCTTTTAAAATCTTGTTTGCCCACTGGCGGAAACGAGTGCCACGCAGTGACTTAACTCTATATCCTACAGAGATGATGACATCCAGGTTGTAGCAATTTACATGTCTGCGAACTGTTCTGTTGCCTTCTCTTCGAACCGTCAAGTAATCCTTGACAGTTGCGCTCTCTTCCAGATCTCCTTCGTCGTATATATTCCTGATATGAAGGCTAATATTTTGCTTCGTCGCATTAAACAGTTCGGCCATCTGCGCCTGCGTCAGCCACACGGTCTCGTCCTCCAGCCTGACCTCCAACCGTATGGTCTCGTCGGGCTGGTAGAGGATAATCTCGCCCTGCGTAGATGTCTGCTGTATGTTCTGCATATCGTTGTCCATAACTCTTCCTCTTTTTTATTATGCCACCATTCACGCCCCCGTGGCTCCCCCTACCATCATCACGGCCAGGAGAACCAGACTGCGGAGGTAGCGGCATGAAAGTATGCTGTTTAGTTTCATATCTCGTTTCATCTTCATTCGTTGAATCCGTTGTTTCTTATTTTACCACCAATTTCTTGGTGTGGCGGCCATCGGTGGTTTGCACAAGGTAAACACCGGCGTTGGTGATGCGCGTCTCGATGCTCTCGCCGGGCTCCAAGGTGAAGGTGGCGACGGCGACGCCGGCCGCGTTGACAATGCGGACATCGGCGGCATGGCTGAGCGTTGATGCCACCACAATCTTCTTGCGACCCTGGCTGATGCTGATGCCGCCGTCGTTGTCGCTGAGGTCGCCGTCGTCAACGATGCCCTTCAGTGGCGACTGTGCGCCGCCGAAGACGATGCTGCGTGTCTGCCGGGCGGGGCTTGTTCCTGCCACCGACGTGAAGTATGGCCTGAAGGCCGCTACGCTGACGTTGCCTGTGCCCTCGGCGGCATCGGTAGCCCTGGTGACGGCGATGAACGCGCTGCCATCGTTGTTGAGGGCATAACTCTTCGACTTGGTGTTGTCGCCCTCGGCCACCGACGCAAGCGTCTCGTTCATATAACTCGGCTTGAAGGTGTAACTGCTGCCCGTGGGTGTGAAGCCGTTTCTTGTCTCATCGTCGCTCACGCCAATGCTGACGCCAGGTACCGAGGCGAAGGTGACGACCTGCTGCTTAAGGTCTTTGTCGACCTTCGACCATCCTGCCGTGTTAGCCGGACTGAAGTTGCCGCTCAGGTCGAACTCATAGTAGACGGCACCCGGGAAGCCGATGATATAGGGCTTGGCGGCGGTCAGCAGCGGGTAGTTGGTGAACAGGTTGACATAGTCGTCGGTGCCATCGTTGTCCACATCCTTCATCTGGTAGTAAGACTGGTAGGTGTCCTGGTTGGCATCCTTGTGGTTATGTCCTTGCTGCGCCTCGTAATAGTAGTCCCAGAGGAAGGTGTTCGTCACCACCTTGTCGGCATCGGTGCTGGCCGAGGTGGGGTAGGCGAAGTTGGCCGTATAGACCGTTCCGTCGGCAGACAGTGAGCCACCCTCTGCCATTTCGCGCAGCCAGTATTCATGGCCCACCTTGGTCTTCGTGGTCTCGTCGACATAGTCGCTGCCGCTGTAGAAGTGGGTGATCTCGCCCTTGGTGTCGGTGGTCACCAGTTCGGCGGTGAACGGCAGGCTGACGGCCTCCCATCCCTTAGTACGGTCGACATAGTTGTCGGGTGTGCGCTGGTACCACATACGCTTGTCGGCAGCGAATGTGTAGGTCATGGGTGCGTTGAAGTCGTGCTGGTCTACGAGGAAGTGGTCGAGTGTGGATACATAGTCGTTGCCCGACTGCTGCACCCAGTGGCCCAGCATGTTGCCGTAGTTGGAGGTGCGGTCCCATTCGGCCACGGTGCGGTAGTCCTCCTTGCCGGCCACATAGCCGGTGCCTGTGGCATTGCCTTCAGCATAGGCATAGTCGTGCAGGCGTGCGCCCACCACGGCCGCCGTTATCTGTGAGGCGGTTGTCGCTGTGCCGGATGCGGGTGCACCCGTGTAGGCGAGGAGGTTCTTGGTGAGGTCTACGTTCTGGAACGAGGTGATGCCGTCATCGTCGAGCAGCGGCGGGCAGAACACGCCTCCCGTGATATGGTTGTAAGGTGCTGCCGTGACCCATCCGTAGGATCTGTAGTCGGAGGCTGCGCCGGTCACGTCGCCGTTGCCGCCCGAGAAGTCGATGGCGGTCATGTTCTTCTGTGCAATCTTGGTGTCATCGCCATTCATCGTCTGTGCGAACACGGCGTCCGGGTTGAAGTGGGTCATCTGCATGTCCTTGCTGCGGAAGTAGGCCGGTGCGCGGTAGACGCGGTTGTTGGTGTTGCTGGAGGCCAGCCGCTCGCTGGCTTTGTTGATGGCAGCAGGCAGTTGCTGGTGGTTACGTCCTTCCACATAGCCGTAGGTCAGCGTCTGTCCGAAGAAGAGGTAGTCGTCAGGCCAGATGGGTACCCAGGTGACGATGTTATTGTCGTCGTCGTCCAGTTGGTCGCTCACTTGCCTGCGGATGTTATAGCCTTCGGGGATGGTGCCGTTGGCATAGCGGAAGTCGCCATCATAGAAGCGGTGCTCCACGTAGCCCAGTTTCGGTGTGAGTGCTGTGTTCTGAGGTGTGTAGTAGGCATAGGCCTCCGGATAGTAGGCCGTGGTGGCCTGGTTCTGCGTGCCGTCGGTGTTGGTGGGCAGTGTGCCGTCGACGTTGGCCTTCAGGTAACTGTACGACTTTCCTGATGCAAGTTTGGTGCCATCGTAATAGCGCTTGCCCAGATAGTAGCCGTTGAGGTTGTAGGCCACGGTGCCGTTGAAGAAGTCGTTGTCGGCCATCTTGGTGGCGTTGCCGCGTGGATGGCTGCTCTCGCTATAGGCGTTGCTTGCAGGGTAGTAGCAGTTCACCACCTGTGTGCCTTCATTGCGCGACGGGTTGCCGAAGACGGCCTTTGTGCCAGCGGCAAAACCGCTGGTTGCACTGCTCTTCACCCAGCAGTTCTCCACGAAGCCGTCGCCTGTGTCGGCCACGCCTGCCGTAGTGAACGTTCCTGTAACGCCCAGGTTATACACGTTGCCGCACAGTTTGCCGAAGAGCGACTGCGACAGTCCACTGATGGTATGGCCGTCGCCATGGAGGTTGCCGCCGAAGCAGGGGTCGTCCTCGCCGGTGCCTGCTGCGATGGCGGTGCGCTCCGGCGAGCCGGCAGCCACGGTGCCGTCGAGGTCGGTATGCAGGTAGATGTCCAGGTTCTCGCATCCTTTGACATGGCTGTCTAAGGGTGCATGGCCATTGAAGCGGCCTTCATTAGTAATCAGGCCGTTAGCGTCTAACTCTACGGGAGAACCGTCGAGCGTATTGCCGAGCACACTCAGGTCGAAGAGGTTCTTCAGTTCGTCGAGACCGTTCTTGCCGCTGCGCGGGTCGTCTACTGCTAGCGATGTGTAGTCGTTGACATAGATCTTACACGGGCGGTCCACGTCGGCGCGGTCTATGTAGAGGTGGTTGTCTTTGTAGCGCTCCATCACCTCGCCCAGGTCGTGGTAGTTGGCCACGCGCACGGGCACATAGTTGGAATAGGTCTTGCCGAGATAGGTCTTTGAGTAGAAGCGGATGTAGTGGTCCATGTTCTGATACCAGTAGACAGGTGTCTTGTTGTTGGTGAACTCCACGCCGTTGCGGTGGTACACAGCATCGTTTTTGTCGGCATAGATCTCCCAGCCGTTGATGAGCACCTCATAGACGCCCGGTTTCACCTCCGGACGGTCCAGTCCCACTGCGCTGCCCGGCAGCACGATGGGTGGGTCGTCGAGCATGCCTATTGAAGGTGCGCCGCTCTCCAACTGCAAGTGTATGTTCACCACATGTAGTTCGTTGGTCAGTTTGATGTCGCCATTGTCGCCGTTCTCGTAGTAGGTGTACTGATAGACCACGGTGATGACCCTTTCCTTCGTCAGGTCGCGAATGTCGCTCTCGCGGCTCACATAGAGTGTGGTGGTCTCGACGGGCTCCTCACCTCGAATCACGAAATACTGCTGGTGGTCAATCAAGTTGTTCTTATAATAGTTTTCGGTGATTCGCGTTCCTTTCTCTACTATGATGGGGGCGTTACTAGCATCAATGCCTTCCTGGTGGTTCTGGTAACAGTAGAAGGTGACAGCGTTTGGCGTCAGATTTTCTAACTTCTCCACCTTGCCGGGGTTCGATGCAAAGACATCGGCATCTACCACCTGGCCCTTGCCGTAAGGCGTTCCCTGGTCGGTGAAGTTCTCCGTGGCAACGTATGCCTCTGTTTCTGTTGAACTGGTCTCTATGCGGGTGTAGTAGCGTCGGTCGTTGCGTATGCTCTCAAACTCATTGCTTGAAATCGTTGCACCTTCGGTGTCTTTAGTGAAGGAGCGTGTCGTACCATCGGTAAACTGCAGCGTTTGCGTTACGTCTGAAGTGTACACGGCACTGTACTCCACTGGCACCTCGTCGCTATAGGGGGAGTGGTATGCCTGTTCTGTGGTCAAGCCTCCCTCTGTCTCAACCGAGTAGTTGGCATCGGCAAAGAGATCCAGGGCATCATAGTTGTAGTTGAAATATTCGCGGTCGTCGGCCGACAGCGAGCACCACGACTCCATGGCACTGTAGTTCTTGACTTTGTCATATTTCTGTCCGCCATATTTACCTGTCTCCGTACAGATGTAGGCTTCTGTGAGGGCAGCATCTATTTCCGTGGCGAGGTCTGTATATCCGGTGATATTGCCCTCACCGTCCTTGATGCTGGCGAAGTTGTTCTTCATTGTCTGAATCTCGCTTTCGGTCAGCAGGTCGCCGTTGAGCAGGTAGTTCTCCTCTGCCAGTTTCAGTGAATTGGTGCATACCCATGCCTTACCGAAGCAAGCCTGCTTGGTGGCCTCCAGATTATTGTATTCTGCGAGTGGGATGGCCGTACCGGGGTTGGCAGTCTTGTTCCTGCCGTTATAGGTGTAACTCACCGTCTGTGTGGCCACGTAGGCCACGTCCATCTTCTCCTTGCCATAGCCCGTCTCTGTCTTGTCGTAGACAGCCTTGGTGACGATGTCGCCCTCGGTATAGTCGCGCTGGCCCAGGACAAGGTCTCGCTTTGGCTTGTAGGTGGGGCCTTCTACATACGCTTTCTTCTCTTCGTTGGACAAGTCGGTGTAGACATTCTCCATAATCTTGTTGTCAACATCGTTTTCGTTCGTGTAGTAGTCATCCCACACCGTAGGCGTATTCATGTCGAAGGTGAGCACATAGCCGGAGTTATGGCCAATGTTGTTAGAGGTGCGGAACAGGTCGTCCACGACATCGTTAAGGCTTAACTCATGTCCATTTTCATCTTCAAAGGGATGGCCTTCCACGTCAGTAATGGTGAGGCCTTCTTCTGTCTTGAAAGTGGCAATGTCTGATGGCAGCATCACGTATTCACCGATTTCATAATCGTTGCCGTTGATCTTGCAGGCCTTGCTGTTGACAACGGTCTCTGGAACGAAGAGTTTCTTGTCGCTGACAGAGAGGTTGTTCCAGTCCCACCAGGTGATGACATCGTTCAGTTGGTACATGTCGGAGTTGTTGTTCACCCATGCCTTGCCGTCGTTGTCATTTGTGCCAATCTTCTTACCCTCCTCGAAGTAGTAGGCATAGAGGTTGGGCTTCACGTTGAGCAGTTGCAGGCGTCCATTCGACGCAGCGGTGATGGTCAGCGGCAGGCGCACATCCTTCGAGTAGGCGTTGGCGCTGCCCGTATAGGCCGAGAGCACCTGGTCGTAGACATAGACCGAGCCTTTGATATACCAGTAGTGGGCCTTGGAGTAGTTGTCGGAGCCAATGATGTAGGCATTGTTGGTAGGGTGGCAGTCGTCGATGATGCGCTTGTCGTTGGGGTGGATGAAATTGCCGGAGGTCTGGAACACCATGGTCTTGTACACGTTTAGTTTGTCGCCGCTGATGACTTCCGAGGTACTCTCCCATGCGCTCCAGTTCTCGTTGGCCCATTGCGGGTCGTGGTCAGTGATACCGTCGATCGTCTCCTGTTCGGGGGTGGCATAGCGGTAGCGCTTGTAGGTGCGGGCCTCGTCGCGGAAGGTCTCGCCTTCGTCAACTCTCACCATATTATATTTAGAGAGCAACACGTTGGTCTTGTCTGGATAATACCTTGGCACGCGGTGCTCGTTCTTGGCATATACGAAGCCGCCACCCTCTGTAGAGCGTTTCACGTTGATGAGGTCGAGTTCAATGACACCGGTGATGTACCCGTATTCCTTTTCCTTGTTTGCGTTGGTCTCGGTCCGCTCTGTGGTCAGTTCGAGGAACACACCTGATGCCAGTGCCACCTGGTTGGCACTGGTGCCGTAGTTACGGTCGTTGCTCGTGGGGCGCGATTTCTTGTAACTATAGTATGTGTAAGGATTGCCTGTCTCGGTGTCTGTCATCTGGTGTCCCTCACTGTTCAGATAGACCTCGCCAAACCTCACGTCGCTGGTAAGGTTGCCCAGATAGTTCACGATGCTGTAGATGCCGAAGTAGTTGCCGTGGACGGCATCGTTAGTATTCTCGTCAGCATTGCGCACCGACCGCTGTTTGTTCAGTGACAGTTCACCTACGCGGTTGATAGTGTAGTCGATGTCTTCGCCAATCTCGGCCACACGGTCCTTGGCACCCTGCAGCACCATGCGGCTGCCGAAGACGCCGCAGAGGTCGGCACGCTGGATGGTGTTCAGCAGACGGCCGGCATAGATGGAGCAGAAGCCGAACTGCTCCCAGTTGTCAGCGCTGTAGCCTTCCTTGCTTTTCAGTTTTTCATAGTCTTCCTCCTTTACGCGCTGTCCGTTCTCATAGAACACACCGTCGATGACGACACCAGTGAGCGTGACGCCATTGACCACGCGTGTTTCCGTACCGTTCTTACACACATACTCCAACTGGAAGTAGGCACGTTCGCGGTTCGACAGGTTGCGGTATTCTTCGAGTGTGATGCGGCTCGACAGTCCGTAGTAGTCGGTGCCGTAACTGGTGATGTTCAGTTCGCGGTAGCCGTCGCTCTTCGACAGGTTGCCGCCGCCATAGAAGCCGCCGGTATGCTCGGTGCCCACGGTGATGAAGTCGCGGTGGTAGCAGTCGTAGAGCGTGGCCGTGGTGTTGCCAAACACGGTGGTGGCGTTGGCATAGTGGGTATCGCTGTTTGATGACACGTTGCCGCCGCCGAACACGGCGTTGTGTATCAAGACACCACGCTCGTCAGGGTCATCGGGGTTGATACTGCCGTCCGACAGTCGGTCGCCGGTGAAGAGGCTTACCCAGTAGGACTTGTCCTTGGGCAGCGTGTTCAGGTCGTCGGTGTCAAAATACTCATATTTCTGTTTGGTGCTTTTTCCGATGGTGGCCGAGGCCGACCGCACCTGCAAGTAAGGTGCCACCACCACCTTGCAGTCTTCTATCAGTGTAGGCTCAGAAGCGTTCTCCCAATTGGCCTTTTCGCTTGCCGACATGTTGTCGTAGACGCTGGCTTCGATGATGTCGCCCACCTTGTAGTCGTCGTAGGCGGTCTTGCACTTGTAGTCGTTATAATAGTAATAATAGTTGCCCGGCGAGCCTGTGTCTTTGTCGGCAGCCTTGCCGGCAATGGTGCTGGCATTGCTGTAGCCCTTGCTGTAGACATAGCCCAGGTCGCCGCCGCCGAAGACGTTGCCGTAGTTGTTGCCTGCCTTGACGCCCTCTGCCGTGCCAATCTCTCCGCCGTGGATATACACCTCGGTCTGTCCGAACACATAGCCATCGGTATATAGGTCGTTGGCACCGCCGAAGCCCAGCACGTTGTAGCCCTTGCCGCCGCCGTACACGTTGCGCAGCACATGGCCGTTGTACATCTCCACATGGGTCTTGCCGGCCTTGTACATGCCCTCGAACTCGCGCACATGGTTGGCATCGCCGCTCTCACGTGTCGAGCCACGGCCTATGGCCGCCACCTCGGCACCGCCGTGCACGCTGCCGCGCACCAGTCCGCCCCAGATGACGACGTTGGTCTCGTCCACATTACTCTTGTCGCTGTAGCCGCCTCCGAAGATGCTGCCGTAGTCCTTCAGTCGGCCTATGCTGTCGCTCACCGTCCACGTCTCGTCGTTGAGTTTCTCCACGAACTCGCCGCCCAGATAGTCGTAGCCTATGCGGCCGTTGTTCAGTATCACGTTGGCACGGCCGAAGACGGCACCGCCACGGCCGCCCTTCTGCGTCTCACCCTCGCCGCCGCCATAGACGTTGCGCTGGATGGCGGGCACGCCGTTGTAGAAGCCGTAGGTAGTGCCATTGTCGGCAGATTCGCCCGTGACATAATCCATCGCAGCCTGCAGGTTTTCTGGAGTCTGGTCTTCCCGTATGCCTATGATGACGTAGGCCTGTGCGGGTATGTCGCCTTTAGTAGAGGCGTTGAGGGCGGCATCGACCTCTATCATGACAGGGTCGCCGTTTGCGTCGAGCACGTCAGCGCCGTCTTTCTGCAGGGGTGCCGTCGTCTTGTGCTTGCCCACGCTGCCCTTGTAGCCGCCGCCATAGACGTTGCGCACCACGCCGCCAGCAACGTAGGCCGTGGTAGAGGCCTCGAAATCATTGCCGAAATCATCTTTCAGGTCGCCATAGCGGTCGAACACCGACCCCACGGAGCCGGCAGCGACGAGGTCTTTCTCGACGGTGCCTCCGAGCAGGGCTATATAGGTGGTGCCGTTCACGTCGCCGCTGCGGTTCTTGTCCACCGACCCCATGCCGCCGCCGTAGGCATAGCCGCCGGTGACATTGAAGCCGGGGGTATAGCCTGCTACATACGAGCCTATAATGGCACCACGGTTGATGATGACGTTGGTGTTGTATCTCTTCCCGTCGTGGCGAGGCTTGGCCAGTGCGTTCTGCAGGCCGTCATCGGTATATTCATTGCCGTCGTCATACTTATCCGCAATCTTCAGGCCGGCGTAGTATGTGTCGCCATATTCCTCCTTTGATATGCGCTTCGCCGTCTCTACGTTGCACACGCGGCCGTTCTGTCCGCCGCCATAGAGCATATAGACCTGTGAACCTTTGTTCATGTTCACCTCGGTATACTGCGACCAGGTGTTCTCACCGCAGCCGGCACCAAAGACAGAAGCCATGTAGCCGGTGCTGGTGTCTGTCCAGACGGGCGAGTTGATGCTCACGCGGCCATAGAGTGTGCGGCGGGCGTTGTTGTTGCCGCCGTAGATGGAACCGACGCGGGCATCCACGCTGCTCCAGGTGACGTTGCCCTCATAGACATCGCAGACAGTCTTGTTGTCCAGGCCGTAGGCACCGCCGAAGAGTTTGTTGAGTTTGATGGTCGACTTCTCGGGCACGCTGACCACGGTGCGCCGTGTAAAGCCCTCCTCATAACTGCCGCCATAGGCGGCATTGATCTGTCCGCGGGGCAGGTCGATGATAGCCGATACCTTGTCGAGGGCGGCCTTTTGTGTAGTGTTGGGCGTTGCTACGGGTGATACGTAATGCCTCATGCCCAGTCCGCTCCACGCCCCGGCACCGAACACCTCCATTGCAGAGTAGTTGGTCATCTCCTGCGGAATGTCGATGAGGATGTAACTGCGTTCCTGCATGATGTCGCGGTCGGCGTCGCCAGGGTAGCCCTGGCCGGCGCCATAGACCTTTGTCACCTTGTTGCTGGTGTTGCTGGCCAAGGCTTTAGTGTATATGGGACGGAAGTTCACGAAGGCATTGTCCATGCGGGGCTTGGTGTAGCCTTCCTTGGCTGTGCCCGTCTCAGTGAAAAAAGTGCTGTAATAAGAATCTGTGTAGTCGTAGGTGCCATAGCAGCCGCCGAAGATACCGAGGGCGCGGCCCTGCGTATATTCCGTGTAGGCCGACACCTCCTTGGCTGCATTTTCGCCAGGCAGGGTAAGCCCTGTTACCTCATGGCGTATCCTGCTGCTGAAGTCGGCCGTGTTGAGGATTCTACCGCCCAGGTCGTTGCCGCCATAGACATAGTCGCTTACGTAGGGGAAGCCGTCTGTAAAGGTGCCTGTAGCAGTCGGCTGTCGGCCAATATATGTCTCTGTGTGGCCCAGGATGTCGGCATTACACGAGCCGGCGAAGGAGTTGAAGATACGTCCGTTGCCCAGGTTGACCACGGTGTTGCCGCAGATCGGTCCGAGGAAGCCGCCGCCGTAGATGAATTCACAGTCGGCCATATCGGGATGGTTCTCGGTGTTTGTTTTCGACACACCCGCCTGATTACCGCATAGGTTGACAGTGCAGCCATAGCGTTCATCGTATTTGTAATGCTTGCCGTTGAAGGCGTAGTCATCGTCGCCGCCGTTGGCCTTGCCGATGACACCCTCCTCGCTGCCGCCGAAAATCTGGAAGGTGTAGCCCTTGTTCAGGTTGATGGTGGTGCTGCCCCAAATCTCGGTACCCTGGCCTTTGCCGCCGCCAAACACGTTGAGTGAAGAGCCAAGCACGTCCATGCCTTGCTCGCCAAGGAAAACTCCCGTGCGCCGCTCCAGGATGGTATAACTGTTCTTTTCTAGCACGTCGTCACCATAGAGTACTAATCCGTTCTCCTCTGCCTCGTCGAAGAGTTTGTCAGTATCCATCAGCGTGGCGTTGATGTTGATAATCACATTGCCGTTCACGTGGCCGCTGGTATAGCAGCCGCCGTAGATGTTGCCACCCTCAAGGCGGCGGGTAAGGTCGGCTGCCGTATTCTTGCCGTCGTCGGGGATGGTGGTTGGGGTTGTGTCTTTCACTTTATTGCCTTCACCGTCCACATTCCACACGTTCCATTCCAGCAACTTCGACTTGTCGTTCTCGTCTTTCCAGCGCATGGGTCGTATCTCCAGACCGGAGAGGTTCAGCGTCAGTTTGTTGCCAATCTTGCCCGTCGCGGCATCATCGGGGTCGCCAATGAGACCGCCGTCGAAAGCGGCATTATAGGCTGTCGCACCCACGTAGGCATTGTTGCATCCTCCCACCAACTTATTATAGATGATAACCTCATAGTTGAAGTTGATGGTGTTCATGCCTTCAGTATTGACGCTACCCACGTTGCCGCCACAATAGAAGGAGCCGAAGTAAGTACTGTGCTTTTTGTAGTCCGGGTCGAACACGACTTCTGGTTTCACATCCATTTCGCAGCCCTTCATATAGGCGGCAAACTGGTTTGCGTCTGTCAATTCCATTTGACTGAAGTCGTGGTCTGTTGTTCCGTCGTTGTATGTTCCTGCTATCTGTTTCAGCACCTTTTCGGTGACCATGTTGGCACCGTTACTGCCTAAGAAGACGTTGTCGGCATAGACATAGGAGCCAATCTTCAACTGTGCCGTGGCCGTGCTGCTCGTAGAGCGCAATGTGGCACTGTTGCCGCCGCAATAGACCGAGCCGCCAATGATGGTGGGCTTTGCCTCTGTGCCTATCAATCGCACCGACACGGCCTCGGCATTGGGGCGGAAGCGTGTCAACGCTGTTGCCGACTTCATGCCATCGTCTGTTGGAACATCTGTTTCTCCGCTCAAGACCTCGTCCGGATCGTAATAGAAGTCGCCGTAGAGGTCGGATGATGCCAGGTCTTTATTGTCAGTATAGGGATAGGAACCGTTGCCGCCACCATATACGTCACCTTCGATGCTGCTGTGTATGCCCACGGCATTGCCGCCATAGACTGTGCCGGAAATATCGTTGCCGCCATAGACGTTGTTGATTTTTCCGCCTCCGATATGTATGCGTGCGGCATAGCCGGGAGGACAGAGCACACCCTCGATGGTTTCCTGTTGGATGACAGCCTTGTCAGGGTTCACGTCGGCCATGCGGCATCCGCCATAGACGTTGTTCACCTCCATGTCGTCGGAGTTGATGGCCAGGAAGATGCCTTTCTCGAATGTCATGTCACCACGGTTGCCGCCGGAGTACAGGTTGCGTATCTTGCCTTTCTTCAGGTGCCAGGTGGGGCGGATGTCCATCGGGGCCTTGTTGTTGCCGCCGAAGACGCGTGAGAACTGGTAGGCATCGCTTGTGGCCACATTCTCGCCGGCGCCGCCAAGAGCATAGATACCCATTGTCCGCAAGCGGTCGTCGGTCAGTTTGGGTTTCGACGTGTTTTCAGTACCGTCAGCATTTCGTTCATAGATGTTATCGGTGATGGCACTTGGGTTGTCTATGCAGATATCAGTGGCTTGTCTCACCGTGGCGTTGTTGCCGCCGCCGTAGAGGATTACGCACGAGCCGCCGCACATCTCAATGTATGCCTTGTCTATTTCGGGCTTGACAAACTCCGAGGTGCTGGTGGCTATGACGGTGTTGCCGCTGATGGCTGTGTATTTGCCGTCGTTGCTTTTCGTGTAGGTATAGTCGCCATTGCCGCCGCCGAAGAGTTGTCCGATGTATGTCTTGTAGGGCTGGGTGGTGACTGCCGATTCTCCGGAGCCGGTCGTCACGGTCCTTTCTTTGCTGGTGTGGATGAAGGCGTTGTATTTATTGGCGTTCTTACCAGCATTCTCTTCGCCTGTGGCAGGTGTGATGTTGTTTTCTACCGCATTGGTCAGTTCTGCTGGTATATCGTCTGTCTTCTGTATGCCTGCACCGATGGTGCCTGAGATGTCGTTGCCGCCATAGACGTAGTTGATGAGGATGTCGCCGCTCATGTGCTCGCCGTCGATGTTGACGAAGGTATGTCCGCCGACGTTGGCCTGGCGTGCGCCGCCGTAGACGGCACCGTTGATGTCGCCTGCACAGACGGTGACGGTGGTATGGCCGCTCATGTCGCCGGCATTGCCGCCGCCATAGATGTTGCCGCCAATGTTGATTTGGCCATTGGCCATTGACCATTGACCGTTGACCATTGCAAGAATCAACAGTAGTCTGATCAATGCGTTATCTTTTATCCACTTAAAAAATGGTATAGTCTTCATATATGCTTGTTCAATCTTCAATCCTCAATCTTCAACCTTCAACCTTCAATCTTCAATCCTCAACTGTTATTGTCGGTGGCTCCTCGTCGGGGTCGGAGAGCACATAGATGTAGGTGGGCTTCACCGTCATCTTGAAGATGCCGCGAAGACCGGCACTGCTTGGCAGCGACAGTTTGTTTTCTGCCTCGCAGTCTTTTCTTATCAGGTTGCCTTTTGTGTCGTACACGTCGTACTTGCTTTTCACCACGATGGTCGAACTGATGGTGGGCAGGCAATAGCCATTGAGTATCATGGCCTCGGTAGCCGACAGCGACACGCCATCGGCATCAGAGAAGAGGGTCTGGCTTTTGGCCTCGTCCTGCGCGAGGTAGCCTGCCTCCTGCCAACTGGTACTCCTTGAGCCGTTGCTGTAGAGTATGACAGTACCTGTATATGCCACCTCGGTAGTCGACCGCATGGTCATCTCCTTCAGTCGGATGTCGCGCAGTTGGGCATACTCTGCGTCAATCTTCAGTTCTATGCGTGCTGCGGCAAATAGATGGTCGAACATCAGCCTGGCGAGGTTTCTCGCTTCCTTCGACTTGCCGGTATAGTGGAAGTTGCCTGCTGTCAGGCTCACCTCATCATCCGCGCTGCTGATATCCTGCACACCGGTGATGATACACAGGTCGTGGGTAGAGACGGGGAGCATCCGGCCAAACTTCATGGTAACGCCGGAAGAGTAGTTCTGCGTTTTCGGTGCTGTTTGGACCTGGCAGGTGAAATATTCGGAGGGCATATAGCCGTAGATGTAATAGTCCACGCCTTCCCGCACGCTGACCAGCGAGTTCCATTTGTTGTTGGCATAGATGAAGTTGCCGGGAGAGGCTTCGCCCGATGCCATGCTGGGTGTGGTTACAAACACGCCGATGCGGCTGACATCCTCTGCGGCGACCCCTTCGGCAGGGTAGACGGCGTAGCCCGGGGGCACGGCACGGGTCTGTGCCGCCGTCATTTCTCGGGTCTGTGCGGCCGTCATTTCTCGGGTTTGTGCAGCCGTTTCCTCCTCTATGTTTTGCGAATAGACCGCCAGTTCCAGCACATCCTCGTTGCTGGGGATGCCTGTCGTCTCCTCGTTGTCCGAGGAGCATCCTGTCAGCAGTAGTGCCGACAGCATCAGTGCGGTAGCAAATTCTTCATTCTTCATTCTTCATTTTGAAGTGCTCACCAGTTGTACACCTCATGATTATAGTTGGTGTCCACCCAGTTTTTTACAAATACCGTTATCAGTTCCAGGCTCGAGCCGCCATAGTAGGCGTAGACCGTCCACGTATGGTTGCGCGAGAAGCCGTAGGTGCTTGTTGCCGACATGCTGAAGGCAATGGTCTTTGCAGGGTTGTCGCCAGCCTGATAGGTTATGGTGCCGCTTAGTTGTTTGTTGCTCTCCCGCAGGTAGAACGGCCCCACCTGCGACAGTTTCGGTGTCGTAGCGCTCAGTGCGTCATTCAACTTGTCCTCGTAGGCCTGCGGGTCGGTGCCGTCGGCATAGGTGTAGTTCAGCGGGTTGCCGTTCTGGCAGATGTCTGTCTTCACCGGGTCGGTGCTGCTCACAAACTCTGTCTGGGTGTCGACAAACGTCTCACTGATATGATAGGGTAGGGCATCATTGCCCAGAAACACATATTCCTCCGTGGGAATCATATTCTCCTTCAGCAGGATGCTGTTGATCTTCACGGCCGTCTGACCCTCCTCGCGGCAGAAGATGAAGCGTATCTTCGACATCTCGCGCAGCAGTCTGATTGTGGGCAGGCTATAGACGGGTGCCGTGCCTGTTACCGACATGTTTCTCATCACGCCCGACATAGGCAGGCCGCCGGCGGGCACCTGTGTGGTCAGGGTGGCCGGGCCGTAGTTGCTGCCTTCAATTATTGCGGCCTCCAACTGTGCCGCCGTGGTGCTGCCGTCGAAGCGGGTGTCGTTGGCCAGCACGTAGACATCGACGTTGGGCTTCACTGCCGCCGCCTCAAACGCCGGGCTGACGGCCAGTTGATACACCACGCCGTCATCGTTGACAATGCTTAGGTCCGACGCGGCTCCCTCGTTGCTGTGATAGGCTATCAGTGCCTTGTCGTTGGTGTTGAACACCCATATATGTATGTTGTTGATAGTGCTTTCGTCCAGTGTGTTGTTGATGGGGTTGACCTCGCCCTCGCCGGCACGCGTCACGATGGGCCGGTCGGGCTGATAGACATAGATACGTAGCACCGAAGGCTCCCCAGGCTCGTCCGTTGCCGCGCTGAACTCATCGTTGTGCCTGCTACATGCTGTCAGCATCACGATGAACATTGCTATTATGATTCTCAATTCTCATTCCATTATCACGTTCGTCGGTGTGGAGAAATACCATTTCGGGGTCAGCACCACGCCGACCTCCAGGCGGCCGCCCAGGATGTCGGGCAGCACGTTATAGGCGTTGGCCAGCGACTTGGTGGATGTGTCAGACACTGTCTTCATCTCCACCTCGGTCATATAGTCCTGTGTGAACACACGTTTCTCGTGGTCGGCAGGGTCGGCTTTCTCCTCCGGCTTCACCTTGCCTATCAGGTAGAACTTCGTGCCCTGGTAGATGATGCCGTTCTTGCCATAGAAGTCTCGCCCGCTGTTGTTGCGGAACTCCAGGATGATGCTCACCTCCTCGCCGTCGTAACTCTGCAGTACCAGCGTGGAGGGGACAGTCTGTTTGGTGGTGTTCAGGTAATAGTAGTCGCCACTGCTTTTCTTTGTCTGACTGTCGTAGACGAATTTGTCGTCGGCATGGGTCTCTACGCCCGTAGCCGTGCCGAGCGGCTTGAAGTCGAAGCCCACCTGATGCTGGCTGCTCACGATGATGCCCGTCAGGGGGAAGGCTGTGGCCGTGGCCGTCAGCGTCACCGTGTTGCCCTTGGCATCGGTCAGGCTGCTTTCCGACTGTATGGATACTTGCAGTCGTGCCACGCCATATTGCAGCGGGTCTTGTATGGCCACGGAGGTGGTGTTGCCGTTCACCACGCCCGACTTGATTTCATAGTTGTTGATCAGTTCTGTCCAGTCGGCGGAACTGTTATAGGCTGTCCTGATGGTGGTCATGTCTTTGTTCGACGTGTCTATCAGGCTGTTGGCGTAATAGTAGAGTGCGGCGGGATAGCAGTAGCGGCTGATGGTGTTCATGTTGGCAATGGTGCTGGTCTCCATCTGTGGTATGAACGCATAGCCGCTGCCGCTGCTCCGGGGTGCCCACAGCAGGGCTGCCGCGCCGTCGGGCAGTCCGATGTTGGCGGGATAGTCCGGGCCGAGGCTTGTCAGCCGGTCGCCGGTGAACGTCAGTGTCAGTCCACTGGCGGTATAGTTCTTGATGCGGTCCAGGATATTGGTCTTCAGGGCGGCCTCTACCGACCCTGCCGTATAGTCCAGGCTGCCGATCTGCCCGTAGAGGGCGTTGACATGAGCCATCACACTGGCGCTCGACCCAGCCATCAGCATGTTGCTGTTGTTCTGCTGGCCTGTGAAGTTCAGGTAGAAGGCTTTCAGCCGGCTGTCACCGGTGTTGGCCCATGTGATGGTGTTCGTGCCGTCGCTGGTCTGCGCCTCGGCAATGTAAGTGAGGTAGCCGGCAAGGAGCGACGCCGTGGGCGAGGCAGTCTCTTTGGTGGTGATGCCTTCGGGACTGAAGGTGATGCCGGCAGGTACTTGGGGGGTGGGAATATCGGCCGTCAGCGAGCCATAGAAAGCCTTGGCCGTCACGCCGTCGGGCTTGGCGGGGCTGGTCTCGCTGGCCTTGCCATAGACCAGGAACGAGGCCGTGCCGCGCATCATGGTGAAGCCCTGATACAGGTAGAAGGCACCCAGGTTGCTGGCTGTGACGTTGTCCTTGAAATACTCATAGCCGGTGCCGTCGAACAGGCGCATGGGCTGGTCCTCACGCTCTATCTTTCCCTGCTTGGAGAAAGGTATCAGCACCAGTGTCGGCATATCCATGTCGCGATACTGGCTGCGGTCGCCGCTGGCCTGTGTCACGGCATCCGACATACGTGTCACAGTGGCAGGGGCGTTGGATACGGAGAAAGCCACGCTTGACTTCACGGGATCCGTCACAAACATATCAGACTCATAGTCCTTACAGCCGCTGAGGGCTGCGAGGGCTATGAGCCATCTAAGTGTTGTATAAGCCTTTCTGTTCACTTTATCTCATCAAATCCTTAATCCTCAATACCTTAGATCTTCGGTTCCAGGATCAGGCCTTCCTGCCACTCCAGGTTGACAGAGGTGCCCAGTTCGATGCCGGGGCTTGTCAGGTCGGGCACACCATTGGTGGCACCGCCGAGGCCTTCGGGGTTGTTGGGGGCATCGGGATATTTGCCGGTCTCGGGGTCGGGGGTCACGGGCAGGTCTACCTCGCCGTCACCGTCGATGTCCCAGCCTGGTCCGCCGTGGTCGGGGTCGGTGATGAAGGTGTCGTCATTGCCGTCGCCGTCGATGTCGTAGGGGTCGGGCTCGCCGTCGCCGTCGGTGTCTACGCCGGTGGGCTCGCCGGTGTCAGGATCCTTTACATACACATCGGGGATGCCGTTGCCGTCGCGGTCAACGGTGGTGCCGCCGTTCTTGATGGTCACGGTCAGTTTGGTCACGTGGTCCTGCATCACGATTTTGTCCAGTGTGCCCGATACATAGTTGGCGGCTGTCTGCGGGTCGAGTTGCACGGCCAGGTAGAAGGTGCCGCCCTTGGGGATGATGCCGTCGAAGCCCATGAAGTCCTCGCAGTTGTTCACCAGTTCCAGGGCGGCATGTACCACCTGGTTGCTCTTCGTCTCCAGGGCCAGGGTCTGGTTGGCCGACGTGGTGTAGTTGGGCTTGGCGATGATGTTGCCGGCCATCTCACGGTCATAGATAGCCATGTTCTCGTCGCCCTTTGAGGCGAAGTTATAGCCCACGCTGTTCTGGCCACCGAAGAGAACGCCCTTCAGGGTGAAGCCTGCGGCCACGTTGACTTCCTTGCCCTTGCCGTCGTAGAACACGACGCTGCCTTCCTCGCCCATCTTGATCTTTGTCTCGATGCGGCCTACGCCATATTCGGCGGCATTGCGCAGGGCGATAGACCGTGTGCCGGCCTCCACCTCGTCGTAGGCACCGCTGTAGATGCCGTTGATCACGCCTTCCCAGTTGCCGGCATCATCATAGAGGTCTGACTTCTTCTCCGTGGCGGCCTTCAGCGGGGTGCTGGTGAAATACCACAGGGAGGCGGGATATACATAGTCGGTAATCTTCAGTTTGAAGTTCTTCGTATAGTTGGCCGACACGTCGTTGAAGATGTTCGATGCGGCGTTCCAGCGCACGCGGGCGGCACCGTCGGGCAGGCCGATATTGCCGGGATAGCCGGTGTATTCGCTCTTCAGTTCTACGGGTTCGCCGTTGAGGGGTGACGACTGGCATGCGCTCTCAATCTTGGCTCTGATGGCTTCGGCCAGAGGATGGGCAGCGTCGGTAGACTTGATGGCGTCCATCGAGAAATAGAGTTTGCTCAAGATTACGGCCAGCGTGTTCGACGACGAGGTGGTCAGGCCGATGAAGTTCTTGTACAGTGTGGCCAGGATGACGTTGTCAGTGGTCTTCCACTTGCTGTTGGCTGTAGACTCACCCGAGATGCTGAGGTTGGCCAGTTCGGTCAAGAACTTTACAATCTGCTGACCCGTGGCATCGCCGGCCTGTGCTTCCGTGCTGGTGTTGATCTGAACGGGCGAGAACAGGATGTCGGCAGGGGTGTTGAACTCCTCGTTGGTGAGGCCTTTCACTGCCAGCGAGCCAAACTTAAACTTGTCGGCCATCGTCTCGATGGCGGTCTCCGTGGCATTGTCGACGGCCTTGCCGTAGAACAGGAAATACTTCGTGCCTACGGGAACAAACTGGTCGCTGTACACCTTGTAGTTCACCTGTCCGGGGCTGCTCAGCGCGTTGATGGCACTCAGCCTGAGAATGTCGGAGAGTTTGGCGGATGTCCTGCCGGGCTCTTCGCTGAAGGGTATGAGACGGATGTTGTCGATGCCGCGGAACTGGTCTACGTTGCCCTCGTTCTGCGTCACCTCGTTGCTCTGGCGTGTCGTGCCCACCACCGTGCGGGGGATGGAAACAACAAACTCTGACTTCACACCGGCCTTGCCATTGTCATCGTAGACCACCTGCTGTTCGGTGGCCACATCGTCGGACGATGAGCAGGCCGTGAATGTTCCTGTGCCTGTAATGGCGATGGCCATCATCGAGGCGATTGTCTTAATCTTTTTCATGTCTGATAATATAATTGTTTTAATTCATAATTATCACTTATCAATTCTCAATTCTCAATTTTCAATTCTCAATTCTTATCAATTCTCAATTCTCTACAGTGGTATCTCCGGATACCACAGCCCCTCTTCCCAGTTCAGGTCGATGCTCATGCCCACCGTGGGGCGTGGTATCTCCAAGTTGGGCAGCCCGTAGGTGGCGTTGGCCAGGCTGTTGATGGTGATATACACCGTGGTATAGTGGTCTTTGCAGAAGATCTGGTTCAGGCTCTCACTGTAGTTCCTGCCGTCGTGCGGGGTCATGTTGGCCACCAGGTAGAAGGTGGCACCGGTCACTATCTGGCCGTCGGCTCCCTGGAAGGCGGGGCCGTTGTTCACCAGTTCCAGGGCGATGAGGATGGTAGCATCGGCCGCCGTGCCCAGGCCCAGGATATAGTCGGGCTCGGAGAAGAAGTGCTGTCGCAGGTCTTGGGGGCCGTTGTTCATGTCGGTGTCGTAGATGGCAAAGGGCGTGCTGGTCATCACCGGCTGGAAGTTGTAGTCCACCTCGCGCTGGCTGCCCACCACATAGCCTTTGAGTGTCAACATGCCGTTGCTGACGTTCACCACCTTGCCATGGGCGTCAAGGATATTGCCCTCGGTACCTATGCGGCTGCGCAGGGCCAGGCGTCCCACGGCATACTGTACCTGTTGCACCATGGCTACCGAGTGGGTGGTGGCCCTGACGGTCTTGCCGGCATCGGCATAGCCCTCCTCTATCAGTTCCTGCCAGTTCTTGTAGGGCGTGTCAGTGGACGACGTGCCGTCGTCGGGCGTTGTGCCGCCTGTCGTAGCCTCGGGTGTGGTGATTACCAACTCTTCCGAGGCGAGGATGTCTGAGAAGACCTGATACTGCAGGTTCATGGGGTACACATAGTCGTTGACCGATGTCACGTTGAGGTCGTTGCCATATTCCTGCTTGTCGGGCACCTCGAAGCACTGCCTGTCGCCGTTCCAGCGGATGCGGGCGGCACCGGCGGGCAGGTGGATGTCGGCGGGGAAGCCTTGGTACTCTTCCTTCAGCGTGACCTGGTCGCTGGCGGGGTCAGGGGTCTCGGTGCACCAGCCGGCAATCTTCGCCGTGACGGCCTCGGCCAGTTCCTTGCCCTGTTCGTCGGGGCCTTCCTGGTTCACCAGTTTGTTGATATAGCCCACCATCCGCTGCACGTTATACGATGACAGCGTGGTCAGGGCCTGCATCTTCTGCCACGCCTCGTTGATATAGAGGTTGTTGGCCGTTGACAGGCGGTCGTTGGGGGCGGCCGCGTCGGCGGTGGTGCTCATCAGGTCGTTGAGCAGGGCGAGCAGGGCATGACCGGCGCTGCTGCCGCCCAGCGCGTCGGCAGACGTGCATATCTGTACGGGACGGAAGCGGATGCCGCCATTGCCGCTGTAGGTGCTGCGGTCCAGGCCCACGGCCTCGGTCGTGCCATAGCGCATGCGCTCCTCATGCGTCTGAGGGGTGTCGGCGGCACGGGCATAGAAGGCGAAGTGCGACGTGCCTATGGGTATGCTGATCTCCTGGCAGAGCGAGTAGTCTTCCTCGGTCACCGTCTCGTTATCCTCCTCGTCGGAGGTGTTGATGTCGATCATATTACCCAGTTGGCTCGATGTAGCGGTAGGATATTGGTTGAAGCAGAGCAGGTGTACGTCGGCCAGGCCCCTGAACTCATCATCCTCGCCGTCGGCCTGTACTACCTCCGACGACATACGGGTCACCGTGCCTGTCTTGGTGTCCGGGCCTGCTGCACCGTTCCTCGTGCCTGTCTTGGTGTCCGTGTGGCCTGCTGCACCGTTCCTCGTGCCCGCAATACGTTTGGGCAGCGAGAAGTTCAGTTGGGCTTCCACGGTCTGTACCGGTGCTTCATAGTCGGTGTCGTCGTGTGAGGCACACGCCGTCAGAAGCATCAGGAGTAATCCTAAGGCACAGAGGTACCCCCGTTTATCGTTCCTTTCTATCATTGTTTCAATTCTCAATTCTCAATTCTCAATTATCAATTCTAAATTTTCAATTCTCAATTCTCAATTTTCAACTCTCAATCTCCAGCCCTTCTTTCCAGTCGAGGGTCACCGAGGTGCTCACCTCAGAATTTAGTGTCACCACGCCGCCATGTTCGTCGAGCCAGCATTTGATAATCTTCAGTTGCCCGGCGCGTAGCGGTTCTTTGATGCGGAGGATGGTCTCCGTGATGCTGCCGTCGGGTAGTGGCACGTAGACGCGGTACTCCCAGAGAGCCTCCTCGCCCGCCTTGGCTATAAACGGCTCGGTGGTCTCAATGATGGTGCGGGTTTCCCCCGCCGTCTGGCCGCTCTCTGTTTGTCCGTGCCGGCGGGTTTCCCCCGCTGTCTGGCCGCTCTCTGTTTGTCCGTGCCGGCGGGTTTCCCCCGCCGTCTGGCCGCTCTCTGTTTGTCCGTGCCGGCGGGTTTCCCCCGCCGGTTTCCGTATCTCCGGCGAAGGGAATGTCACCGAGCAGAAAGCCCGTGTTGCCTCTCCCTTCACTGCTATCGGCGTGGTGCGTACTATCGGCGGCTGCGCCGAGTACTGGTAGGTGCTGTCGCAGATATTGAAGCCCGTGGCAAAGCCGGTGCTATATACCCTGATCTGGTCGGCGGTGCCGTGGCCCTTCGGGTCGAGGACCAGCGCGGCGGCGCAGTTGGCCATATACAGCCGCACGTCGAAACTCTGGCTAACATTGCCCAGCACCTCCATCGGCTGGCGGGCCGTGAAGAGGCCGGTGGTGTGGGAGTCTATCGTGTCGCGCTGCACCTGTCGTAGCATGGCCTTATGGCATTTCTCGTCCGTGGCTATGCTCACCATGTTGTTGTCTGTCACGTTGGCCACGGCCAGGTGCATATAGTGGCGCATGGGCAGGTGCAGGGTGTAGGATGCCTGGTTGGCATCCATGATATGCTGGTCGTGATGGAGGCGTGTGGAGTCGCCCTGGGTGTCGTAGAACGAGAGGTCTACGTCGTGGGCGTAGTCGGTAAACACCTCCGCGAGTTTTGTGCGCAGTGCGCTGCTCAGGTTCACGTCGGTGGTCGTTGTCAGTTGTGTCTGCAGTTCGGTGGTCATGTTCGTCACCAGCCGCAGTTCGTAGTTTAGTTCATAACTGCTGTCGCTGTCGGTGGGGCAGCCGCTCAGGTCGTCGTCGATGAGTGAGCATGATGAGGGTATGAGGAAAAATGAAATCATGAAGACACACCTCGCTGCCGTCGACAGTCTGTTGCCGACGTTCTGTATTGCTTTTGTTATGTTGTTTCTTTTCTTCATCATTTCATTTTTCATTTTTATTGTTCATTGTTCATTTCTCATTCCTCATTTCTCATTTCTCCTTCCTCCTTCCACCAGTCATCCTTCAGTCTGCAAAGAGCCTGCGCTATGCAGTTCATGGTCTTACACTCGGTCACGCTGATGCTCTGTTCTTCCGGGCGGTATTGGTACTGCCAGGGTGTCACTATCAGCAGTCTGTCGTTCAGGCATTGCTCTATACGCTCTGCCGAGGGATGGTAAATGTCTGGCATCCCGTTGTCGAGGATCAGCACGATGGGCAGCCCTCTTTCCTGTGCCATGTCCATGATGGCCTGTTCGTCAGGTGCTATGCGTGCCGATACCAGTACGGCTCCTGCTTCTGCAGCCTTCAGGCATTGCTCTGTTTGTTCCGTGCGCCGGCTTTTGTCGCGTTGATGGCAGACCACGGGCAGCAGTTTTCGCATTAGCAGTATCCTGTCGCCGTAGGTGTCGCAGTCAATCCATGCGTTGCGTCCTGCGTTGCCGTTCGTGCCTGCGTTGGCGTTCGTGCCTGCGTTGCCGTTCGTGCCTGCGTTGCCGTTCGTGCCTGCGTTGCCGTTCGTGCCTGCGTTGGCGTTCGTGCCTGCGTTGCCGTTCGTGCCTGCGTTGGCGTTCGTGCCTGTGTTGGCGTTCGTGCCTGCGTTGCCGTTCGTGCCTGCGTTGGCGTTCGTGCCGGCGTTGCCGTTCGTGCCTGCGTTGCCGTTCGTGCCGGCGGGTTTCCCCCGCCGGGCGTTGTCTGTTGTCAGCAGGCGGTCTTCCAGGTGTGCCAAGATTTCCGGCGTTACCTGCCATGGGCGACATTCGCGGAGCAGGTATTTGCGCAGGGCAGCAGTGCTCAGGGCGGTATCGATGCCGCCGCGCCGTGGCTGCAGTATGTCGCGGTGCGTGCTGCGGAGCAGCCGGCTGCGCGGGTTGTTGCGGATGTAAAGCCGCTGTTGCTGCAGTTGCCCTTTGTGTAGCGGCATCACGTCTACATAGCCCGTAGCAAAGAGCACCGGCCGGCCGCTGCCCGCCCGTGAGGGCACCTTGTACCCCTGCGCGGGCACCTTGTCTCCCTGCGCGGGCACCTTGTACCCCTGCGCGGGCACCTTGTCTCCCTGCGGGAAAACCGCAGGGCACGAACCCTGGTTGCCGTCCGTGCCGGCGGGTTTTCCCCGCCGGGTGCCGTCGCCCTGCTCTGTTATTTCCCAGTAGCGGCGGTTGCAGCCTTTCTTGAAGCCGGCTATGACCTGCCCCAGGTGGGCCTTGCGCCCGTTTGCGCTCACCAGCGGTGCATGCACCTCTATGATGAAGTGCAGATGCTCGGGCATGATGACATAGTCCTGTATCTCCACCATCTGGTAGTGTGTGCGGATGCTGTTCAGCAGTTCATGCTCCACCATCCGGCCTACGGCCGTCAGGTCCACGTGCGGCGCGCCCTCGCTGCCGTCCGGCAGGCGGGCGTCGCCCGCCACGCGCCCGAAGGGGCGCCCTGCGTCTTCAGCCGCCCGCAGTGTGATGTGATACATGCCCGGCAGCGAGTAGTCGTTCTCCTGGCTGCGGCGTGTCATGCGGTGCGCGGTGGGCTTACGGGGCTTCTGGGGCTCTATGGGCTTCCAAGGCTCTGTAGGCTTCTGGGGCTCTGTCATCTGTTAATGCTGAATAAAATTCAAAGAACGATTGCGCTTTCGCGCGTACATTATATTATTATATATATAGGTGCAGGGACGCAGGGTAGGGCGGCCCTGCACCTTGAGAGAGGGGGTTACTGGCCGAGGACGACACCCTCGAACGAGAGGCCGGTAGACCAACTCAAGTCAACGCTCAGACCGAGTGAAATCTGTGCAGAGCGCAGGTCTGGCACGGCCACGATGGCACTTTGCAGTGAATTTTGACCAATGACGAAGTTGGCCTCGGTCATATAGTCCTGCATGAAGATGCGGCGCTCCTTAATAGTTTTACCAATATTATCACCTGAAGCATAGTAGGGAGGCAGGGCATACTTAGTAGGCCAAGTAATACCATCACTATAGTTGCTCTCATCGTGACCTTCGTCAGGATCCAGTTTACCGCTGATATAGAACGTAGCACCGTTGCGAATCAGGTTGTTCATACCCCAGAAGTCCTTGCCAGAGTTATTGACAAACTCCAAGGCGATATAAACCACATTCTGTTTCTTACCTATATTAGCAGGGTTCCAGTTGTCCCATACCAGTGTGTAGTTGGCTGTTGACTTGGTACCTTCAGTAGTGTAGTTGGGGATAGCCTGGCTGGGCAGTTCGGAGTCGTAGATGAACGAGTTGAACGTGGGGGTAGCAGCCTTTGCCACATAGTTCCAGCCCATGGTTTCCTCCACGCCGCCAATCAGGATACCGGTCAGCGTGAATGTTCCTGCACCTACTGTAATGGTAGCATTTTCTTCAGTTGTTCCCTTACGGTTTTTCTGTATATTGGCATTGTTGTCGTACAAGGTACCTGTACCATAACGAACGGTGGTCTTCAGCAAAGCCGTACCATAGTTGATGTTATCCTGCATGGCCACGCTGCGCGTGCTCGAGAGCACATGTCCGTCCTTGGTCCAGTTAGTCCATGAAGACTCACTGTCCCAGTTGGTCACGCCATCAGGATAATCACTGGTCTGGTGGGAATCATTGGTCACACGTACAGGGCTGTTGCCGAAATAGCAGAGTTCTGCGGGATAGCGATAATTGAAAATGTTGAATGAACCGCCTGCCTCTCCGGACATGGCGTAGGTGGGCAAGTTCTCGCGGTAAGAGTAGACATTGTTTTCTACATTATATTGCAAGGTGGCGGCCCCCATGGGAACATGGAAGTTCGTGGGGAAATTATCCATGATTTCTGTAACTAAATTTGTTGCCGTCGTTTCTAAACCAGCAAAATCCTTTACATTTGACAAACCTTGCCATTTGGATCCAGATACGTCAATGACCTTTGTGATTTGTGACTGTAATGTGGATGCTACAGCCTGTGTAATGGCTTCAGATTTTGAAGTAGGCGTAGCAGAGGCTACACTGTGGATAATCTGATACAAGTCAGTCAGCATCTTAGCCACGGTAGGACCTGAACCGGCACGGACTTCGTTGGGATAAATGGTGTTGAAATTGACAAAAGCACTACCCAGAATTTCGCCCAAAGCACACATTGCTGAGGTTTGGTCAGCAGGGCTAATTTCTTTGACTTTGATCTGTGTGCCCTCTATAGTTACATAGTCGCTCCATTTGAGTGTTCCAGTTAAATTTTCACCACCATAAGTTACTTGATAATTACTTGTTGTTTGCATTATTTTTGTCAATACGGCGGCAATCAGTGTTTCGTACTGTTTGAAAGCCTCCTCGGTGCCGGCACCGGTACCTGCAGGGATACGGCGGTTCAAAGTGAATGAAGTCTTTGACAAGTCTTTGTCAACATTCCAGATAATATTGCCCTGCTGGTTGTCAGTTCCCGTCTTGATGGCTTTGCCGTAGAACATCAGTGCGTTGGACTCCGTAGGCAGCGACAGTTCGATAACACGACGGGAATAAGGAATGGTGCCATCACCTCCTGGTGCAATAGTTCCAGCCCCCATGATGGTTCCCATGTTGTAAATCTTATTGGCGGTGATGGCAGACCAGATGTGCTCACCGTCATCCAAGGTATAGGAATCACCTGATCCAGCAGTCTTCTTGACGAACGACATCAGCACGGCATTGTCAATACCGCGGAAGGTCTCTGAGGTAGTGGCCTGTGTGTTGGCCGCACTCATACGCGTGGTGGGTGTATTGCTGGTGGCCACGTTGAACACGAAGTCGGTGGTTACCTCCCCCGTCTCAGGATTGTACGTCGGGTTCACGTCTGCTACCACGATGTCGTCTTCCGACGAGCAGGCGTTGAATCCGGTGCTTAGCAGGGCTATCGCCCCGGCATAAGCAAGAAATTTAATTTTTTTCATCGTTTTAAAAAAAGTTGGTTATTATTAGTTGTTTCTTTTCTCGCTTTCAATTTTCTAATTTTTCAATTTTTCAACCTCTCAATCTCCTTCAGGTTTCTCTGTGCATCGGCATTGCCGTTCTGGGCAGCCTTGCGGAAGTAGGTGAGGGCCTCGTGCTGGCGGCCGGTCATATAGAGGCTGGTGGCCAGGGCGTTCCATGAGCGCGGGTCGCTGCTCACGCCGTCGAGCAGGGCGAGGGCCTCGTAGTAGCGCTGCTGCTGTATGAGGCTGGCGGCCTGGTTGATGGTCTCTGCCTCGCGGTCGGGCACACGCTCGAAGTACACGCGCAGGTAGCCGGAGTTACGCTGGTCGGCCATGATATGCTGGTGGAGGAACTGCCATGTGCGACCGCCATTGAGCCGGCGCAACCGCTGCTCGCGCTGGTCGGGCGTGGCCTCGCTGTCGATGATGTCGAGGGCCTGGCGCAGTCCCTTCTCTGTGCTCTCTGTCATGTCGGCGTGACCCTTGCCGTCGAGTATCTCCTGCAGTTGGTCGCGGAACTCAGCCCATGCCTCGCCGCCGTTGTTCAGTTCGAAGATAGAGTCGGGCACGCTGACCTCCTGTTGTATGTAGCGTTTCAGGGCCTCTGCGCGGTTCTGTGCCAGCCGTTCGTTGCGGTCCTGTCGGCCTTCGATGGATGCGAAGCCGATGATCTGTATCAGTCGGACGTTGCTCTTGGCGTCGGCGGTGATCTGCCGTGTGATGCTCACGATGCGGTCGAGCGTCTCTGCGTTCAGGCGGAAGTCGCGCCGCAGGTCGGCCTTGTCGAGCGGGAAGTGCACGTAGAGAGCACCCGAGTCGCGGCGCATGATGCGTGTGCGGTCGTAGGGCCGGTAGTCGGCCATGCTGCGCAGCACGGGGTTGTCGGGCATCAGCATGTCGGCCGTGGTCTCTGGTTTCACGGGGCTCACCGTCAGCACGGGCATGACAGGCTCCACGGGTGGCAGCACGACGGGCATGGGCAGGCGCTTCAGCGGGTCGAGCACAATGTTGAGTGCCAGTTTAGGCAGCAGGAACGGCTTGCTGTCCTTGCCTATCCTGGTGCCGCAGTGGCCGCAGTTGAACTGGTCGTACCAGGCATAGCCGGCGCCGATGCCGCCCTCGGCCTCCAGGCGGAAGAGCCTGCTCAGTCGCCAGGAGTAGCCGTAGAACAGGCCCGCGCCTGCCAGGTCGCCCTGCCGGCGCTCGTCGTGCACGGCCTTGTACATGCCGAAGGGGAACGTCACGTTGCCCACGTTGAAATGGCTGTAGAACACGTTCACGCCCCAGTATGCGCCGTTGTATATCTTATAGTCTAAATCGTCAAATTCGTGTGATTCGCCATATTCGTAATCCCTGTTTTTTCCATGTCTCTTGTTCCAGTGGCGCAGTTCGGCGGCCACAAGCACGTGTTTCCATTTCTTGTCATTTGCCAGCGACCAGGCGTTCAGGCCGGCGTTCATGCCCAGCGACCATCTGTTGCCGAGGTCATAGTCGAAGCCCAGGTTAGGCGTCAGCGTGGCTGCCCATACAAGGTTGGTGCGCAGGGCGAAGCGCGACGGCTGCCATAACACCGGCTGCTGGCCGTCCTGTTGGCTGTCCTGCTGGCCGTTCTGCTGGCTGTCCGCTTGCAGGCTGTCCTGCTGGCTGTCCGCTTGCTGGCTGTCCGCTGCCCTCGTTGTGCCCGGCGTGCAAAGTAGCAACGCGAGCATCACGATGGTGATGTAGCAGGGCATGCTGTGAATATGACGGTTTATAGTTTTCATTTTTTCTTATAAAGTGTAGTCAATGTCGTTTAATCTATAATCAATGCTCTCAAGGCCTTTTTATGGTAATCATTCAAAATTATCATACAAATGTACAAATTTTTCACATAAAGTATATATAAATAAGTGAACAAAATGTTAATTTTAACCCTTTTTGGCTTATTAGGGGGGGGTGTTAACAAAAATTTATATAAAAAAGAGCCCTTCTTGCGCAACCGCTACTCATCTTTCTCGCCATTTCTTTATGCCGCATGAATTGTTAATTATACTTTAAAAATCAGCGAGAGTCATTGGCTAATGAGAAAAAAGCATTAACTTTGCACGTTCAAAAAACGATAGAAGCGTGAAAATACAGCAAGTGCTCGATGCCCTTGAACGATTCGCGCCCCTGCCGCTGCAGGAAGGCTGGGATAATGCCGGCCTGCAGATTGGATTGACAGAGGCGGAGGTTTCAGGGGTATTATTGTGTCTGGACGTGACCGAACAGATTGTCGACGAGGCCATCAGCCGTGGCTGTAACCTCGTGGTGAGTCATCATCCGCTGCTCTTCCATGGCCTGAAGCGCATCAGCGGCCAGGACTACGTGCAGCGCACGGTGATGAAAGCCATCAAGCACGATATCGCCGTCATCTCCATGCACACCAACCTGGACAGCGCCTTGGGCGGCGTCAATTTCAAGATTGCAGAGCGCCTCGGGGCAACGCCGCTGCCCCCCGGCGGGGAAACCGCCGGGCACGGAACGCCAGCGGCGGGGGCACCGCCGCTGCCCCCCGGCGGGGAAACCGCCGGGCACGGAACGCCAGCGGCTGGGGCAACGCCGCTGCCTCCCGGCGGGGAAACCGCCGGGCACGGAACGCCAGCGGCGGGGGCACCGTCCGTGCCCAGCGGTTTTCCCGCTGGGGCACCGTCCGTGCCCAGCGGTTTTCCCGCTGGGGAAATGTCCGTGCCCAGCGGTTTTCCCGCTGGGAAGATACCCTGGGTGCTGGCTGCGCTGCCCGCCCCCATGGAGGCCGGCGCTTTCGTGGCCCTGGTTAAGGAGCGCTTCGGCGTGGCCTGCGCCCACTGCAACGCGCTGCTGCGGCGCCCCGTCAGCACGGTGGCCATCTGCGGCGGTGCCGCCGACTTCGTGCTCGACGAGGCCATCGCCGCCGGTGCCGATGCGTTTATCACGGGCGAGATGCACTACCACGTGTTCTTCGGCCATGAGCAGCAGATACAAATCTGTGTCATCGGCCATTACGAGAGCGAGCAGTTTACCGCCGAGGTGCTGCGCGACATCATCCGGCGTGACTGCCCGGGCGTGAAGACCTTCATCGCAGAGACAAACACGAATCCCATCGTGTATTGTTGAGGGGCCAATGTCTTAAACCCGAATGACCATTAATGCCCCCACGAATGATCACGAATAATAACTATCACGAATAATAACTATCACGAATAATAATTATCACGAATAATAATTGAAAGTATCATTGAAGTTATGGCAAAGAAAGACCCAACAGACTTGACAGTGGAAGAGCGCCTGAAAACCCTCTTTCAGTTGCAGACGGCCCTGTCGGCCATCGACGAGAAGAAAGCACTCCGAGGCGAACTGCCCCTGGAAGTAGAAGACCTGGAGGCCGAGATAGAAGGCCTGAACACCCGCATCGAGCGCATACAGAGCGAGGTGGGCGAGTTTGAGCGCGCCATCTCGCAGAAGAAAGGCGAGATCATCGAGGCCCAGAACAGCGTGGAGCGCTACAAGCAGCAGTTGAACGACGTGCGCAACAACCGCGAGTACGACACCCTCTCGAAGGAGATAGAGTACCAGAGCCTGGAGATTGAACTCTGCAACAAGAAGATCAACGAGGCCCAGCACCGCATCGCCGAGAAGCAGGAGGAACTGCAGGGCAGTCAGGCCATACTGGCCGAGAAGCAGGGCGACCTGGAGGTGAAGAAGAGCGAACTCGACGAGATTATGGACGAGACGCGTGTGGAGGAGGAGAGACTCAAGGAGAAGGCCCATGAGTATGAGTCGAAGATTGAGGCACGCCTGCTCACCTCGTTCAAGCGCATCCGCAAGAACGCCCGCAACGGCCTGGGCATCGTCTATGTGCAGCGCGACGCCTGCGGCGGCTGCTTCAACAAGATCCCGCCCCAGCGTCAGTTGGACATCAAGATGCACAAGAAGATCATCGTCTGCGAATACTGCGGCCGCATCCTCATCGACCCCGAACTGGCCGGCGTGAAGACGGAGAAGCCGGTAGTGGAGGAGAAGAAGTCCTCACGCCGCCGTGCCGCCGGCACCGGCGTGCGCAAGTCGGCATCGTCGAAGAAGACCACCGACGCCAACGATATGGCGTGAAATTAAAGAGAAGCGTATTCGGGAATATCCCTTAGGAACTGGTAGGTCTGATGCTCGTAGTCCATGCGGCAGCAGTAGTGCTGGAGGCCGTTGCTGACCACGAGGAAGTCCACGTGCAGCAGGTGGTTGTACACCGAGATCTGGTCGAAGACCCGCTGCGTGATGGCCACGTCGGGAGCCTTGTACTCAATAATCATCTGCGGCTGCAACACCTTATTATATAATACGGTGTCGCAGCGCAGTTTTTTTTCGCCCACCCGCAACTCCACCTCGTTGGCCAGCAGGCCCTTCGGGTAGCCCTTGTGACCGACGAGGAAATGCACGAAGTGCTGGCGCACCCATTCCTCGGGTGTCAGAGCCACATAGCGGCGGCGCAGGACGTCGAAGATCTGGCGCTTCCCGTCCTGCTCGCGCCATCTGATGTCGTATGGAGGCAGGTTTATTTCCATTTTTTTCAAATTAATTTGCTATTTCACTCACTTATTCGTACCTTTTTTCGTACCTTTGTAGCCGCAAAAGTACAAAAAAATATTCAAAGTACAATGGCAGAGACCAAAAATATGACCTATCAGGGCATTATGCAGGAGTTGGAGGCCGGCACCTACCGGCCGGTGTACTACCTCCACGGCGAGGAGTCGTATTATATCGACAAGATCTGCGACTATATCGCCGAGCACGCGCTGCAGCCCGAGGAGCGTGACTTCAACCAGACCATTTTCTTCGGCAGCGATGTCACCGCCTCGCAGATAGCCGATGCCGCCCGCCGCTATCCGATGATGGCCGAGCGCCAGGTGGTCATCGTCAAAGAGGCTCAGAACCTGAAGCAGACCGACGCGCTGGAGAAGTATATGAAACAGCCGCTGCAGAGCACTGTGCTCGTCATCTGCCACAAAAACGGCAAGATTGACGGCCGCAAGCGCGAATATGTGAAGGCCATACAGCAGGCGGGCATCCTCTTCGAGAGCCAGAAACTGCGCGACCGCGACCTGCCTGCCTTCATCGACGGCTATCTACGGCAGAAGCATGTCAGCATCGATACGAAATCGACGATGCTCATCGCCGAGTCTATCGGTGCCGACCTGAACCGGCTCACCAGCGAACTCGACAAGGTGCTGCTCAGTCTGCCAGAGGGGGATAGGAGGGTGACGCCCCAGGTGGTGGAGGACCAGATAGGTGTGAGCAAGGATTTTAACGGTTTCGAACTGCGCGATGCCATTGTCAACCGCAACGTTTTCAAGGCCAATCAGATTATCAATTATTTTGACAAAAATCCGAAGGCTGGCAGCATCTACTCGTTTCTCCCAATGCTCTTTAATTATTTCCAAAACTTGATGATTGCCTTTTATGCCCCGAAAAAAAACAGTCAGGAAGGTGTGGCAGAGTGGCTGGAATTGAAGTCACCGTGGGCAGCCAAGGACTACATGACCGGCATGAGAAATTTCACGGCGATGAAAACGATGCAGATAATTTCCAAACTACGTGAGATTGATGCCAAAAGTAAGGGTCTGGACAACCCAAACACCCCTCCAGGGGAGTTGATGAAGGAACTAATTTTTTACATTTTGCACTAAAAAAGCCCATTTTTCGGCTCCAGATTTTCTAGAATGAGCACCCGCCAAGGGTGCTTTTTTTAGGCCTAAGTGCCTGTAAAATCAGGCCTTTAGCATGAAATAAGTACCCTCAGATTTTAAAAATTCTGAGTCGTCCGACCGCTCGTTCAGAATTTTTCAAGGATTTCGATTTTGCGATTTTTCGGCCTCCGAGAATTTAACGTTAACCTTTATTATGATTTAGGAATTTAAAAATTTGGAAATTAAAAATATTAAATTGTAAAGGATTTAACCCAAAATTTAGGTTTTAAAATGTAAATATTGTCGATTTGAAATATTAAACATTAAAATATTAAAACGTAAAGAATGGGATATGAAAACGTAAACGAATAATTATAAACACATGTTTTTGAAGTCATAAATTACTTAAAGCCAGTTGATTAACCTTATTATAGACAGGAAAACTGATAGAATTTGAGTTTTAATACTGGTGAATATATTAATATAGGATGGAAAACCCACTTTATATTACCGCTTAACATTTTGTAGCCCAGCGTTTTATTGCGAAATATTAGAATAATAGTTCAATATATTAAATACCTTGAAATTCGAATTTACAAATTCAAAGACCGAATTATCGCCACGCATGCTTTGGATTTATAAATTCGAATATAAATATTTAAACTTTGAAATCGTAAATTCTTCTTTAAAAAGTTGCACAGTTCATTTTTTTGTTTTACCTTTGTAAACTGAAAGCAAAACACCCTATTTTGGGCTAAATCTTAGTTGATTAGAAAAATGAAGGATAGAATCAGACAGATTATGGAGGCGCAGCACATGTCGCAACAGGTGTTCGCCAGTTACATCGGGACGACACCTGCCACCCTCAGTGGCATCTTCAACGATCGCACCCGCCCCACCATTAACATCATTGAGAGCATTAAAAAGAAATTTCCTGACATTAGTCTTGAATGGCTCATGTTAGGTCAGGGTGACATGTTCCAGCAGAAAGCCTCTCCTATTGATGCCTCTGCCGACGAGGTGCAACCGACAGAAACAGGTCCTCAGACAGCATCATCGTCACTTTTCGGTCATGAGCAGATGATCGACTTCGGGCAGCCTGTCGCTCCTACCCCGCAAAGTGTGCATCATCCGGCACCAAATAAAAATGGTGTAAGGAATACACGGTCGGAAATCGTTCCGGAAGTGGTAAAAATAGTTGACAAGCCTGCCCGTCGTGTCACTGAGATCCGGGTGTATTTTGACGACCAGACGTGGGAGAGTTTCTCGCCAACGAAAATGTAATTAAAAAGCAGAGAAAGATATGATGACGCGAGTATTGGAAGTAATACGGCAAGGACAGATAGGTGGCGGCGAGTCGCACCTCCTCGACCTGGTGCGTTTTCTCGACAGGGAGGCCTTTGAGCCAGTGTGCCTGTCGTTTACCGGCGGTGAGATGATCAACCGGCTTCATGCCATGGGCATCCGGTGTCGCGTCATTGCCACCGAGAAGCCTTTCGACATCAACGTGCAGCGGCAGATCAAGCAGTTGATGCAGGCCGAGCATATCCAACTGGTGCATGCCCACGGCAGCCGTGCCGCCTCCAACGTGGTGTGGCCGGCACGCAGTCTGCACCTGCCACTGATATATACCGTTCACGGCTGGAGTTTCCACGATGACCAGTCGGCACTCGTGAAACGTCTCAGGGCCTATAGCGAGAAGGTTATCTGCCATTACAGCGACGCGGTTGTCTGCGTCTCACAGAGTAATGCCGACACCGGTCGCAAGGTGTTCGGCCTGAAGGCATGCCACGTCATTGAGAACGGCATCAACCTGGAGCGTTTCAACCCCGCCGCGCAGTTTGCGGATCTGCGTCAGGCGATGCATTTCGCCGCCGACGACTTCGTGGTGGGCTTCATTGCCCGCTGCACCAAGCAGAAGAACCCCCTCGGCTTCCTGCAGGCCCTGGAGACAGCCCACCGGCAGGAACCCCGCATCAAAGGCCTCTTCGTGGGCGAGGGCGACATGGACCAGGAGGTCGATGCCTTTATTGCATCGCACCGGATGGAAGGCTATCTGCACCGCACAGCGTTTCGTACCGACGTGCCAGACCTGCTGCATGCTGTCGATGTCTACTGCCTGCCCAGCCTGTGGGAGGGGCTCTCCATTGCCCTCCTTGAGGCCATGGCCATGGCCAAGGTCATCATCGCCACGCCTACCGACGGCACCAGCGAGGTGATACGCCATGAGGAGAACGGCCTCATAGTGTCTTTCAACAACCCGCAGGCACTGGCCGCAGCCATCACCACGCTGGCCGCCTCGCCTGCCGCCTGCACACAATATGGCAGGGCCGCCCGCAGCATCGTGGAGCAGCGTTTCAATGCACAGCGCGTGGCTGATGCCGTGGCGGGGATATACAGGAAGTGTCTGGGGTAGGGAGGACGAAGGTGCGAAGGTGCTGAGGTGCGGGGGTACGGAGGTACGAATGTGTGGAGGTGCGGGCTGCGAGGATTGTCAGGCCAGCCTATTCACGTAAGCCTTCCCTCTCTTGCTCAGCCGGTAGCAGCCCCAGCGTTCTGTGCGCTCTACCAGCGGATGTTTTGATTTGGCGTTGCATAACAGATATTGCTGGACAGCACGGTGGACGGCCTGCGGGTCAGGCTGTGAGAACAGCGTACAGTTCATGTTGTAGACGTGTTTGGACAGCATCCTGACGCTGATGCCGCGCTCGCCTACCTTAGAGAGAATCTGTAATATCTGCTGTTTGTAACTCAAGAGTTGAGAGTTGAGAGATGAGAGTTGAGAGTTGAGAGATGAGAGATGAGAGATGAGAGATGAGAGTTGATAAAAAAATAATAGCCAATAACCGCAGGGCAAGCCCTCTTCGGTTATTGGTTATTATCTTATTGTCTATCTGTCAATCTCATTAAGCCAGCACAATCTTGTTGTCCTCAGTGCCCAGGAGTTTGCCCTCCTTGAACAGCCAGCCCAGACCGAGCAGTGTCTCTTCCTCGGTAATCTTTGCAGCCTTGGCAATAGCCTTTACGTCCATTGCTTTCTCTGCTGCTGCCAGTGCCTGATAAACATCTCCTGCCTTAAAACCAATGTTCTCAGCATTTACTGCTACTTTGGCCTCTGCCTTCACGGTGGCCTTCTTGGTTGTGGTTGACTTCTTTGCTGCGGGAGCCTTTACTTCTTTTGTCTCAGCAGCCTTCTTTGTTGTAGTTTTCTTTTCTGCCATGATTGTAAAAAAATTAATACTATAAAATTGACCTTATCAATTTGCGTGCAAAATTACTACATTCTAAGATAAAACATGACTGATAGACAGGAGTTTCTGTCAATCCGATAATTTTTCTTGACACAAGTCAATTGCGAGGTGGAGTTCCTCCAACTGCTTCGGGTCAAGTTCGCCGGGAGCGTCGAGCATCACGTCGCGCCCGCTGTTGTTCTTCGGGAAGGCGATGCAGTCGCGGATGCTGTCGAGGCCGGCCATGAGCGAGACGAAACGGTCGAGACCGAAAGCCAGGCCTGCATGAGGGGGTGCGCCGTACTTGAACGCGTTGATCAGGAAGCCGAACTGCGCCATGGCACGCTCGGGGGTGAAGCCCAGGATCTGGAACATCTTCTCCTGCAACTTGCCGTCGTGGATACGCAGCGAGCCGCCGCCCACCTCCACGCCGTTGCACACGAAGTCGTAGGCCACGGCACGCACCTTGGCGGGGTCGGTATCAAGCAAGGGGATATCGTCGGGGTTGGGCAGGGTGAACGGATGGTGCGTGGCCATGAGGCGCTGCTCCTCGTCGCTCCACTCGAACAAGGGGAAATCGACAATCCAGAGGCACACAAACTTGTCCTTGTCGCGCAAGCCCAGGCGGTCGCCCATCTCCAGGCGCAGGGTGCAGAGTTGTGTGCGCGTCTTGTTGGCATTGTCGCCGGAGAGGATGAGCACGAGGTCGCCGTCCTTGGCACCCATAGCCTCCTTAACCTTCTGCCACACCTCGGGCTCGTAGAACTTGTCGATGCTGCTCTTCACCGTGCCGTCGGCGTTGAACTTCACATAGACCAGGCCCTTGGCACCCACCTGTGGACGCTTCACGAAGTCGGTCAACTGGTCGAGTTGCTTGCGGGTGTAGTCGGCACAGCCCGGACAGCAGATGCCGCCGATATAGTTGGCCTCGTTGAACACGGGGAACGTGCCCGTGCCTTTCAGCACATCCATCAGTTCCACGAACTCCATGCCGAAGCGCAGGTCGGGCTTGTCGGAGCCGAAGCGACGCATGGCCTCATGCCACGTCATACGCTGCAGCGGCGGCAGTTCGATGCCACGGATCTCCTTGAACAGATGGCGGGCCAGGTCTTCGAAAACCTGCAGCACATCCTCCTGCTCGACGAACGACATCTCACAGTCTATCTGCGTGAACTCCGGCTGACGGTCGGCACGCAGGTCCTCGTCGCGGAAGCACTTCGCAATCTGGAAGTAACGGTCGAAGCCGCTGACCATGAGCAACTGCTTCAAGGTCTGCGGGCTCTGCGGCAGGGCATAGAACTGACCCGGGTTCATGCGGCTGGGCACCACGAAGTCGCGGGCACCCTCGGGCGTGGAGCCGATGAGGATAGGTGTCTCCACCTCGATGAAGTTCAGGTTGTCGAGGAAGTTACGGATTAGGATGGTCATCTTATGGCGCAGTTCCAGGTTCTTGCGCACGGCCGAACGGCGCAGGTCCAGATAGCGGTACTTCATGCGGATGTCGTCGCCGCCGTCGGTCTGGTCCTCGATGGTGAACGGCGGTGTGAGACTCTCGCTCAGGATATTCAGTGCCGTGGCCAGGATCTCAATGTCGCCCGTAGGCATCTTGGGGTTCTTCGACTCACGCTCGCTGACCGTGCCCACCACCTGTACGCAGAACTCGCGTCCCAGTTTGTTGGCACGCTCGCAGAGCGCAGCATCCTTAGACTCGTCAAATACCAACTGCGTGATTCCATAACGGTCGCGCAGGTCAACAAAGGTCATGCCACCCATCTTACGGGTGCGCTGCACCCATCCGGCCAGTTTCACCTCCAGGCCGGCATCGGTGAGACGTAACTCACCACAGGTTTTTGTTCTATACATCTTTATAATATATTATATGTTTTTACTTTCCAGGTGCAAAGTTACATGTTTTTAGGGAAAAGGACAAGAAAAACACCAACAAATTTGGTTTTTCCCGTACTTATTCGTAACTTTGCCACGAAATTCAAGACAAACTAAGAGAACAATGAAAAGACTATCTACAATCATGCTGGCCATCATGGTAATCCTGGGGGCTATGGCACAGACAACGGCCGACGACGTGCTGGGCGTAGCACGCAAGGCCAACGACTATTTCATGCAGAAGTATGCCGACCCTACCGTGCCCACCAATGTGAACAAGGTTAGGCCGTCGAGCCTGTGGACACGTGCCGTGTATTACGAGGGACTCATGGCCCTCAACGACATCGACCCGCAGCAGCGCTATATAGACTATGCCCTGACATGGGCCAACTTCCACCAGTGGACACCGCGCAACGGCGTGAAAACCTGCGACGCCGACGACCAGTGCTGCGGGCAGACCTATATGATGCTTATGAAATATGCGGGCACTGACACTATAATAAATAAGGTGCGCCAGAACCTGGACTACCAGATGACGACACCCAACAACAAGAAGAATGCCACCGCGAAGACCAAGGGCACACAGCCCTCGCTCTACGGCTGGTGGACATGGATCGATGCCATACAGATGGCGATGCCGCTCTATATGCAGATGTACCGTCAGACAGGCGACGCGAAATACCGCGACCACGCCATGGCCATGTATCGCTGGAGCCGTAATGAATGTGGCGGCGGACTGTTTAATGTGAAGGACGGCCTGTGGTGGCGCGATGCCGACTATGTGCCGCCCTATAAGGAGCCCGACGGCAAGGACTGCTACTGGAGCCGCGGCAACGGCTGGGTGTATGCCGCCCTGGTGCGCTGCATGAACGAGTTGTCGCCAAAGGACAAGGCATACAAGGCACTGAAGAAAGATTTCCTGCGGATGAGCGAGGGCCTGCGCCGCTGTCAGCGTGAGGACGGATTCTGGAATCCCAGCCTCGTCTCCACCAACTATGCCATGCCCGAGACCAGCGGCACTGCACTGTTTCTCTACGGCATGGCATGGGGCATACAGAAGGGCTACCTCAAGGCGAAGGTCTACCGTCCGGTGTGCGACAAGGCCTGGACAGTCATGGTGCGCGATGCCGTCCATCCCGACGGCTTCCTGGGCTGGATGCAGGGCACGGGCAAGGATCCGTCGGCCGGTCAGCCGCTGAGTTACACCAAGGTTCCCGACTTCGAGGACTACGGCACGGGCTGTTTCCTGCTGGGTGCCGCCGAGTATTTTAAACTTTTACGCACTGACAACGTCAAATTAATGAGTAAATAATAACCATCAAATATTATCAGACATGAAAAAAGTATTACTTTTAACAATGATGCTCATCTGCGGAATGACTTCCGCAATGGCACAGAAGCCGGCAGAGATCAAGTTCGAGAAGATTGTTCATGATTTCGGCACGTTCTCTGAGAAGAACCCTGTTGTTTCCTGCTCTTTCGCCTTCCAGAATGTGGGCGAGGAGCCGCTGGTCATCAACCAGGCCATTGCCTCCTGCGGCTGCACCATACCTGAATACACCAAGACACCCATCAAGCCGGGCGAGAAGGGTGAGATCAAGGTGACCTATAACGGCACAGGCAAGTTCCCCGGCCACTTCAAGAAGTCCATCACCGTACGCACAAACGGTGCCGTGGAAATGACACGCCTCTATATCGAAGGGGATATGGAAGAAGCGCAATAGCGCTTCACAATACCGCTTCGCAATACCGCTTCACAATAGCGCTTCGCTAGTGAATAGTGAATAGAGAATAGTGAAAACAAAACAGGTGGCCGATTGGCCACCTGTTTTGTTTTCTTATTTTGCGTAAGCGACAGAGCGCGTCTCGCGGATGACGGTGATCTTCACCTGTCCGGGATAGGTCATCTCGTTCTGGATCTTCGTGGCTATCTCGCCGCTGAGTGCCTCGGTCTCGGCATCGTCCATCTTGTCGGCGCCTACGATGACACGCAGTTCGCGACCGGCCTGGATGGCGTAGGTCTTCGTCACGCCGGGATAACTCATGGCAATGGCCTCAAGGTCGTTAAGACGCTTGATGTAAGCCTCCACAATCTCACGGCGGGCACCGGGACGGGCACCGCTGATGGCATCGCACACCTGCACGATAGGAGCCAGCAGCGTCTGCATCTCCAACTCGACGTGGTGGGCACCGATGGCAATGCAGATGACGGGCATCTCCTTGAACTTCTCGGCAATCTTCGCGCCATAGAGTGCGTGGGGCATCTCGCTCTCCTCATCGGGCACCTTACCGATGTCGTGCAGCAGACCGGCGCGCTTGGCCTTCTTCGGGTTCAGACCCAGTTCACTGGCCATGACTGCACAGAGGTTGGCCGTCTCGCGGGCATGCTGCAACAGGTTCTGACCGTAACTGGAGCGGTATTTCATCTTACCGATGATACGCACCAACTCAGGATGCAGGCCGTGGATGCCCAGGTCGATGGCCGTGCGCTTACCTGTCTCGATAATCTCGTTGTCGAGTTGCTTCTTCACCTTAGCCACCACCTCCTCGATACGTGCGGGGTGGATGCGACCGTCGCTCACCAACTGGTGGAGGGCCAGACGGCATACCTCACGGCGCACAGGGTCGAAACCGCTGATGACAATAGCCTCGGGCGTGTCGTCAACCACGATTTCCACGCCGCAGGCGGCCTCCAAGGCACGGATGTTACGGCCTTCACGGCCGATGACACGTCCTTTCACGTCGTCGTTGTCGATATGGAACACCGAGACGCTGTTCTCGATAGCCGTCTCAGTAGCCACACGCTGAATAGTCTGGATAACGATCTTCTTGGCCTGCGCATTGGCATTGAGTTTGGCCTCGTCTATGATCTCATTGACATAGGCGGCAGCATCGGTGCGGGCCTCATCCTTCATGGCTTCTACCAGGCGGTTCTTGGCCTCCTCGGCACTCAGGCCGGAGAGTTCCTCCAGTTTCTCACGCTCTTTCTGCTGCATCTTGCCCAGTTCGTCCTGCTTCAGGGCCAGGGCTTTCTTCTCGTTGTCTATACGCTGCTGCTGGTTGTCAAGGTCATTCTTACGGCGTCCCAGTTCCTCCTGACGCTGGTTCAGCGAGATCTCACGCTGCTTCAGGCGGTTCTCGCTCTGCTGGATGTGCTGGTTGCGCTGCTGCACTTCCTTCTCCAGTTCACTCTTCTTGTTCAGGAATTTCTCCTTGACTTCAAGCAGTTTCTTCTCTTTGACGACCTCAGCCTCCTTGTTGGCAGCCTCGACCATTGCGTTGTATTTCCCCTTGAGTACCTTGAGGAAAATAAAATATCCGCAGACACCCCCTACGATGAGGGCTGCCACGGCTATTAATACCACAAAAAATAAACCCATAATAAAATAATATATATTTAGTTGTTAATATTCTCTCTTTAGTGCTTTAGTGCGGTAGCAAACTCTTCACTCTTCACTCTTCATTTTTCACTTTTCAGCGCCTCTTCCAATTCGGAAGTCAACTGCGAGAGAATATTATCATAGGGGGTGGTATCGTTCTTGGCCAACTCTTTCTCATAGCGCAAGGCTATCTCGATGAGCGTCATCAAGGCAATGGTATGGTCGCTCTTGCGCCCCCTATAGACCTGGGCGTAGGCACCATAGCGCTCGCTTATGAGTTTGGCGGCTGCACGGTAGTACTCCTCATCCTCACGGTTGTGGAGTTTCATCGCTATATCTTCGTCGTAGACGTGCAACCTTATATTGAGTACACTTTCCTCTGCCATTACTTCTTCTTCTCGTCAGTTACTTCTCGTCACTCAGGACGTCAATGCATTTGTTCACATCGCGAATCATCTTGGCCACGCGTTCCTTGGCTCCCTCCAGGTCGCCATTGGTAATCTCCAGCATTCGGGCCATTTTCAGCGTCTGGTAGTCCTTCTCTTGCTGAGCCAGTTTTGTCTCCAGTTCCTTCACGCGCTTCTCGCTTTCATCTACCATGGCATACAGGTCTGTGTTCTCCTTCTTCAGTTCCTGGAAGCGGAGAATCATTTGCCTGACACGGGTCTGGAACGTTGCTAAAACTTTCTCGCTTTGCGTCATCTTTGCATTTTTGACCTACAAAGTTAGTTATTTTAGTTCATAGTACGGCAGTATGTCTTCATGGTTTTAAATTGTCTTAACATTATTTAGCCTTTATGACCAGATATTTTCACTTCTTAACCAAATAATGTCCTTGTTGTTTGCTTTTTGGAAAAACAGGGAATCGACTTACTTAATTCAACTTTCTCAAGTTGAGGAGTTAAAAGGAGTTAGAAGGAGTTATCGCGGCCTATGGCCGCTTAGGAGTTAAAAGTCGATAAACCTGCTCCATAACTCTTCCAGAAGTCGAAACTAACGACTTCTAACTCCTAAGGCCGAAGGCCGATAACTCCTTCTAACTCCTTCTAACTCCTTCCAACTACTAAAGTTGAGCGAATGCGAAACTTGAATTACTTGATGAGTTCCACGCTACGCTGCAGGAACTTGTCGAGTGCTTCGCCCTTGAGCATGCCGTTCTGCAGCAGGGCGAGGTCTATGAGTTGGTGCACGATGTCGTTCTTCGCGGCAAACCCGGTCAGCACACCCTGTTTCTTGGCCTTCTGCTCGTCGATGGCCTTCTGCGTATTGGCCTTGTCGTCTTTCTCCTCCTGTGTAATCTCCTCGGGCTTCTTTTTGTCAGTCTTCTGGTTCAGAGCAGCCAGACGGGCTTCCTGCCCCTTCAGTTCAGCGTCGATGGGAGCCAGTTCGTCAGAGGTTTCGGCATTGAGCGTGGTGAGGATTTCCTTCACCAGACGGTGGTCGCTGTTGAGCACCATATTAAACGAGTCGGGCATCTGACCGTAGAAGTTCATGCCGCTCTGGTAGCGGCTCATCTCCTTCATGCGACGCATCCACTCGTTCTGGGTGATGACCACGGGTCGCTGCTCACTGCCCAGGGCGTTGACCTCTACGATGAACTCGGCCTTGTCGAGTTTTGGCATCTGACTCTGGAACACGGCTGACAGATTGTCACGCTCTGTGTCACTCAGGTCGCTCTTGGGCTTGTCGTCCTTTGGAATCAGATGGTCTACGGTGTCGGCATCCACGCGGGTAAAACGGCTCTTCTCGAACTTCTGCTCCAGCGTCTGGATGCAGGGCACGTCAAGTTGTCCGTCGAACAGCAGCACGCTGTAGCCTTTGTCCTGTGCGGCCTTGATATAACTGTACTGGTCGTCCTTGTTGGTGGCATAGAGATAGATGAGGTTGTCGTCCTTGTCTTTCTGGGCAGCCTCGATGAGTGTCTTGTACTCGTCGAAGGTGAAATACTTGTCTTCTGTGTCCTTGAACAGCGAGAAGTCCTTGGCGCGATCATAAAAATTCTCCTCGGTCAGGATGCCGTAGTTGATGAAGAGTTTCAGGTCGTCCCACTTCTCCTCGTAGGCCTTGCGGTCTTCGTTGAAGATTGCCTTCAGGCGGTCGCTCACCTTCTTGGTGATATAGGTCGAGATTTTCTTCACCTCGCGGTCGCTCTGCAGATAACTGCGAGAGACGTTCAGGGGGATGTCGGGTGAGTCGATGACACCATGGAGCAGCGTCAGGAACTCTGGCACGATGCCCTCCACCTGGTCGGTCACGAAGACCTGGTTGCAGTATAGTTGAATCTTGTTCTTCTGCAACTCCAGCGAGTTCTTGATGCGGGGGAAGTAGAGGATACCCGTGAGGTTGAAGGGGTAGTCCACGTTGAGATGGATCCAGAACAGGGGCTCGTCCTGCATGGGGTAGAGGGTGCGGTAGAACGACTTGTAGTCCTCGTCCTTCAGCGTCGACGGTGTCTTCGTCCACAGCGGCTCCACGTTGTTGATGATATTGTCCTCGGCCGTGTCTACCATCTTGCTCTCGTCCTTGCTCCACTCCTGCTTCTTTCCGAAGGCCACGGGCACGGGCAGGAACTTGCAGTATTTGTTCAGCAGGCCCTCGAGTTTGTATTTGTCGAGAAACTCCTTCGAGTCGTCGTCGATATAGAGGATGATGTCCGAGCCGTGTTCTTTTTCGCCAGGCTTGAAATCCGGGGCATCGTCAATCTCGTAGGCAGGCGAGCCGTCGCAACTCCATTTCACGGCCTTGGCATCCTCCTTGTAACTCTTGGTGATAATCTCCACCTTCTTCGACACCATAAACGCGGAGTAGAAGCCCAGGCCGAAGTGCCCGATGATGTTGTTGGCATTGTCCTTGTATTTCTCCAGGAAGTCGGTCACGCCCGAGAAGGCTATCTGGTTGATATACTTGTCGATCTCCTCCTCGGTCATGCCTATGCCATTGTCGCTGACGGTGATGGTGCCTTTGTCGGCATCCAGGCTCACACGCACGGTGAGGTCGCCCAGTTCGCCCTTGTAGTCGCCCTTCTCTTGCAGGGTCTTCAGTTTCTGGGTGGCATCGATGGCGTTAGACACCATCTCACGGAGAAATATTTCCTGATCGCTATAGAGAAACTTTTTGATGACGGGGAAGATGTTCTCGGTCGTAACCCCGATGTTACCTTTTTGCATATCTGTCTTATTAATTTAATTAATGTTTGTTATAATAGTGGCAAATTTCGTGCCAACATTTTGCCAATTGGGAAATAATATGTATTTTTGCATGCTAAATGTAATTTATTATCTTAAATCATTAATATTTATTATAAAATGAAGAAACTTTTTGTTACTTTGTCGCTCATGGTACTAACCATGACGGCAGCGGCCATACCGGCAAAACGTGGGCAATGGAAAACCTTGACACTGGCCGACGGCACAGAAGTAAGGGCACAACTCACGGGTGATGAACACGGTCATTATTGGCTGACAGAAGACGGCAAGGCATATATAGAGGCGCCCGATGCCGACTATTTTGTGGCCACCGAAGCAGAGAAGGTGGCTGCCAGGGCTAAGGCACGCCGCGCTAATCTGCAAAGCCAGCACCGCGCCATGCGAAAGGTGAGCATTGGCGAGCAGACCCACTACACAGGAAAGAAGAAGGGGCTCGTCATCTTGATGAACTTCAAAGACAAGAAGTTCCAGGATACCAATACCCGCGACTTGTACGACAAGATCCTCAACAATGAGAACTACACCACCAGTCCGTTCAAGGGCTCCGTAGCCGACTATTTCAAGGCGCAGAGCGGAGGCATCTTCGAACTGACGTTCGACGTGGTGGGGCCGTATAATGCAGAGAAGAATTACAGTTACTATGGCCAAAACAACAGCCAAGGCGAAGACATGCACCCCGACGAACTGATTGTAGAGGCCGTGAAGGCTGCCTTCGACGACGATGAAGCCAACCTCAACTTCAACGATTATGACTGGGACGGCGACGGCGAGGCCGACCAGGTATTTGTTCTTTATGCCTGGCAGGGCGAGGCCGACGGTGGTGGTGTTACCACAATCTGGCCCCACATGTATTACCTGTCCGCTACCGGTAAGGACCTGACGGTAGACGGTGTCCGCATCAACACCTACGCCTGCTCCAACGAGATCATGACCGACGGTACTATCGAGGGTATCGGCTGCTTCTGCCATGAGTTCTCTCACTGCATGGGCTTCCCCGATTTCTACGACACCTCCTATTCCGGATGGTACGGCACAGGTAACTACGACCTGATGTGCGGCGGCTCATATAATGGAAATACCTACCGGCCTGCCGGCTATAACGCCTACGAGAAGTGGATGTCGGGATGGCTGGAGCCTATCGAACTGACCACAGACGTGAAGGTGGAAAACCTGAAGCCTCTCAGCGATGGCGGCGATGCCTACATCCTCTATAACAGTGGCCAGCGCAATGAATACTATACCATTGAGAACCGCCAGAAAAAAGGCTGGGATGCCTCGCTGCCCGGCAGGGGTCTGATGATTATCCATGTGGACTTCGACAAGACCATCTGGGAGGAGAACAATCCCAATACCCAGGTGACCCAGCAGGATGTGAACAAATATGCAGCGCAAGGTTACACCGTCCATAAGAACGACCACCAGCGCTTTGAACTCGTCTGTGCCAACAATAGCACAGGTTATCCATCAGGCAACCTCTACCCTTACGGCAATAAAAACAGTCTGACAGCCACCTCCACTCCAAAGGGCTCGTGGTATAATGCAGATGCCGATGGCAAGAAAGTCCTGCAAAAAGGTATCACGGAGATTCAGCAGAATAGCGACGGCACCATGTCGTTTGTCTTTGGCGACCCCTCGGCTGTTGAGCCCGAGCCGGAGCCAGAGCCAGAGCCAGGAACCGCTTACGCCCTGCCTTTCTACGAGTCGTTCGACCAGTGTGAGGGCACTGGCGGCAATGATGGCTCATGGAGCGGACAAGTTGCTTCTTCGACATTTACTCCCGATAACGAGGGATGGACATCCGAGAAGGCTTTTGGTGCCTACCAGTGTGCAAAATTTGGCAATAACAGTATTAGCGGCACGGTCACCACGCCATCTGTCAACATCAGCGGCGAGGCTACGCTGACCTTCCGTGCCGGTGCATGGAATGCAAAGAACGACCTTGAAACATTAAATCTTTCCGTTTCTGGAGGTACTATTGAACCTGCACAAGTCACCATGGTCAAGAGTGCTTTCACCGACTTCGAGGCCAAGATCACTGCCACAGGTGAAGTGAAGGTGACCTTTGCCGCCCAGAAGGGCCGCTTCTTCCTCGACGAGGTGAATATTGTGGATGCCACGGCCACTGCCATCCGTGACCTCGGCACAGACAACGCGCTGTCAGGACGTATCTATACACCCGACGGCCGCTACGTGGGCACCAACATCAACGGCCTTGGCCACGGACTCTATATCATCAATGGCAGGAAGGTCATGAAGTAAGTCACTCCACTTCCGCAGCCACGGAAGTAGAGCCAATGTAAGACAAGGATTGAAAACGATTACTTAAACAAGTGAAGACTATGAGTGAAGAAACCCTGAATTATTCAAGACATGCCGCACCAGGACCGAAGTGGCCAAACCAGCCGCCAAAGAAAAAAGGCTTCAACAAGTTATTGCTGCTCATCCCTGTGGCAGTGGTGGCACTGCTGTTGTTGCTGGGTGGCGTGGGCTATGCCGCTTATTGCTTCGTGACAAGCAACAAGGCAGAGAAAGAAATGGCCTCACAGCCTGTAACAATAAGCACCAGCGAAGGCTTGCGCATGCTCAACGGACTGGAGTTGTCGCTCAGCGGCATACAAGACATAGAGCGCCGTGTGGCTCACGATGGCACATCGGACGAGGAGGAGATGTTCACCCGACGGGTCATCGCCCTCAAGCATATCTATACAGAGGGATTCCTGGTAGACCATCATCGGCTGCAGAGCCTCAACAGCGTGTATATGCTCCATGCCACGGAGTTCTCTGAACAGCAGGTCGCCGTGCTGAAATGGTTCTTCGGACTGCCGCCTGCCCACCGACAGAAGTGGGAATATGTGCAGGGGCCGGTAGAGAATTTTGTGGACTTCCGTCAGAAGATGGAGGCTGAGATAGCAAACAGAAATCAGAACAACTAATAAAAACAACAAAGACAATGAAAAAACTGCAATCATGGATGCTCGTTGCTGTCGCAATGACATTGGTAGCCTGCGGAGGATCGGAAGGTAGATGGCAGGCAGAGAAAGACTCTATTATGAATGTGAACGAGCAGCAGCGACAGGTGCTCGACGACCTGACCACATCGCTCATCGAGGTGTCTACCAGCATAGACTCCATCGCTGCCGGCGAAGACATGCTGCGCGAGGCTGGCGAAGGGCCGGTGCTCACCAAACAGCAGATGCTCGACAACCTGGCTGCCTTCAAGAATACACTCGCAGAGAACAAAGCACGCCTGACGGAACTGGAGCAGAAACTCGACAGCAAGGACGGGCAGTTGGCTAAACTCAACAAGGTGATAAAGTTCCTCAACAGCGAAATCGCTGCCAAGGAAGCACGCATAGCACAGTTGGAGGAGGAGTTGCAGAATGCCAATGCCAACATCGAGACCATGCGAGGCGAGATGGCAAATATGAACTATCAGATAGGCTCACTGCAGGAGGAGAACGACTACCAGCGCCAGCAGATAGAGTCGCAGGATGCCTCACTCAACGAGGGCTACTATGTCGTCGGCACGGCCAGCGAACTGAAAAAGATGGGGCTCACCTCAGGTGGAAATATCTTCAAGAAAAAGAAGGTGGAGTATGCCAACCTCGACAAGTCGCTCTTCACCAAGATCGACATACGCAACTCTTCGCAGATTTATGTCCCAGGCCGAAAGGTGAAGGTGCTCACGGGCAATCCCACCGATTCCTATTCCATGACGACCGATGGCACCAACACCATCCTGCAGGTTCACGACATTGCACGCTTCTGGAGCGTAAGCCGCTACCTGATTATTCAAGTCAATTGATTCCATCGGATCCAATCGATTCTTTCTGGAACAGGGTTCCAACAACTAAAAGAGGGTGTCTCAAGACACCCTCTTTTTTATGTTACTCTTCAATTGAAAAACCCCGCTCGGTCCGAAGACTTTCACGGGGTTCATAATGAAAGGAGGAGTGGTACCTCCAGGAATCGAACCGGGGACACACGGATTTTCAGTCCGATGCTCTACCAACTGAGCTAAGGCACCATTGTGTCACTACTTTCCTTTCGTTTGCGGGTGCAAAGGTACGAAGAAAAATGTAGAATAAAGAATGAAGAATGAAGAAAATGCTTTCTCTTAACCTTTTTTAAGTATTTGCACGGTTGACGGTCACTGTCAGTCGTCTAAAACGAACCTAAATACGCTACAAACTTGGTCGGTTTTTGTATTCCGGCCGAATACAACTTGTATTCAGGCTGTATACAAAATGTATTCCGGCTGTATACAAACTGTATTCAGGCTGAATACAAGTTGTATGCGGCAGGAATACGAAGTGTATACAGTTTCGGTACTCCAGCGGCTCAGTTGTCTGAAACGAACGAAAATGCGCCACGAACTCGGTAAGTTTTTATTTGTTTTTGATAAGACGCGTAGCGTTCCAAAAGAAATTCTTCACTCTTCACTCTTCAGGGGATTCCAGCCCTGGGCCTTGAGTTCAAACTCCTGGTTGTCGCGGGTGACGAGGATATGGCCGTATTTCTGTTCGGTGATATGGCCGATGAGGTGAATGTCGTCCAGGGCTTTCACCTTGTCAAGGTCGCCGATGGGTACGGTGAACAGCAGTTCGTAGTCCTCGCCGCCGTTGAGGGCGCAGGTGGTGACGTTCATCTCCATCTCCTCGGCCATCACGGCGGTCTGGTAGTCTATGGGCAGTTCCTTCTCGTAGATGCGGCAGCCGCAGTGGCTCTGCTTGCAGATGTGCATCAGTTCCGACGAGAGGCCGTCGCTGATGTCCATCATGGCGGTTGGACGTATGCCTGCCAGCCGCAGTTTCTCGACGATGTCGCCGCGTGCCTCCGTCTGCAGTTGTCGTTGCAGCAGGTATTCCTTGCCAGTGAAGTCAGGCTGGAAGTCGTTGAGAGATGATAGTTGAGTGTTTAGTGACTTTAGTTTGTCATCATCGCCAGAGGCTTTGGCCTGAGCGATTTTTCGTTTCAAATCGTTTATCTGGCTATAGTACACGCTCTTCTCGCGCTCCAGCAGTTGCAGGCCCATATAGGCGGCACCGAGGTCGCCCGACACACAGATGAGGTCGGTGTTCTTCGCGCCGTTGCGATAGACGATGTCGTCTTTGCGCGCCTCGCCGATGCAGGTGATGCTGATGGCCAGTCCGGTGTACGACGAGGTGGTGTCGCCGCCCACGATATCTACGTGCCATTTCTCGCAGGCCAGCCGTAAGCCGGCATAGAACTCCTCCATATCCTCGACGGTGAAGCGTTTGCTCAGTGCCAGTGACACGGTGATCTGGCGGGGTGTGCCGTTCATGGCAAACACGTCGCTGATGTTCACCATGGCCGACTTATAGCCCAGGTGCTTCAGGTCGATATAGGTGAGGTCGAAGTGTACGCCTTCCATGAGCAGGTCGGTGGTGACGAGCACTTCCGTATCGGGATAGTGAAGTACGGCGCAGTCGTCGCCCACGCCGTACTTCGTTGATTCATTGTTGTTCTTCAGGTCTTTGGTCAGCCTGTCTATCAGGCCGAACTCTCCCAGTGTTGCTATTTCCATAATATATATAAAGAGGTGAGAGGTGAGAGGTGAGAGGTCACTTCTTCCAGTTTTCTGTAGGATGATCGGTGTTGAACTTCTCTTCCTTCTTGTGTTCCAGTTTCTCTGAGCGTACTATCATCTCGCGCATAATCTCCGTCATGATAGGCTGGGCCTTGTCGGCAGCCTCCTGCACCTCCTCGTGGCTCACCTCAACGGGGTTGTCGAAGCCGCCCAGGTCTGTGACCACCGAGATGCCGAAGGTGCGGATGCCGCAGTGGTGTGCCACGATGACCTCAGGCACGGTGCTCATACCTACCGTGTCGCCGCCCAGCGTGCGGTACATCTTATACTCGGCAGGTGTCTCGAAGGTGGGGCCCTGTACACCCATATACACGCCGTATTGCAGGCGTATTCTCTTCTCGCGTGCTATCTGGCTGGCCAGTTTGATGAGCGAGGTGTCGTAGGTCTCGTGCATGTCGGGGAAGCGCGGACCTGTGGGGAAGTTCTTGCCGCGCAGCGGGTGCTCTGGGAAGAAGTTGATGTGGTCGGTGATGACCATCAGGTCACCGATCTTGAAGCCCGGGTTCATGCCACCGGCAGCGTTGGAAACGAAGAGGGTCTTGATGCCCAGTTCATACATCACGCGTACGGGGAAGGTGACCTCTTTCATCGAGTAGCCCTCGTAGTAGTGGAAGCGCCCCTTCATGGCCATAATGTCCACGCCCCCCAGTTTGCCGAAGATGAGTTTGCCGCTGTGGCCTTCTACTGTCGACACGGGGAAGTTGGGGATATCGGAATAGGGTATCTCCAGTGCGTCAGTTATTTCTGAAGACAATTGTCCGAGGCCTGTTCCCAGGATGATGGCTGTCTTCGGACTTGTTGTCATCCTTTCCTTTAACCAGGATGCTGTTTCTTGAATTTTTTCGTACATAGCCTATAATATTATCGTTAAACTTTTCTTCCTGGTCCAGCATGAATCTTATGTGGACGGGAAGCGAATAGATGTTTTGTCTTACTTCGTTGCTCAGCCCCTTCTGTGCCACGATGCGTGCGGCATCTTTCTCGGTGGTGACGATGCATTTGGGCGAGGGTAGGGTGGCAAAGACCTCGTTGATGCGTCTGATATCCTTCGGACGGAAATTATGGTGGTCGGGGAAGGAAAGGGGTGTGAGGTGTCCGACGAGGGGTGTGAGGTCCTCCTTGAGTTGTCTGGGCGAAGCGATGCCCGTGAGCAGGAGAACGTTGTAGGAGGTGAGGGGTGAGGGGTGAGGGTTGAGAGATGAGGGTTGAGGGTTGAGAGGTTTGGTCTCGAAAAGTGGGTTGAGTTGTCCGTATTCCAGCGTGGTGAAGAAGAGTTGCTGATAAGGGTAGAGGTCCATGGCCTTGGTGATGACACGGAACTCCATGGGTTTCAAGTCCTTGGGGCATTTCGTTACGATAACGATGTCGGCCCTGTTCTTGCCTTTCAGCGGTTCGCGCAGGCGTCCTGCCGGCAGCAGACGGTCGTAGATAATAAGCCGATGGTAGTCAACGAGCAGGATGTTGACGCCAGGCTTTACATAGCGGTGCTGGAAGGCATCGTCGAGCAAGACGACGTCGATGTCTTTGTCCTGGCTGGTCAGGGTCTCAATGCCGTGCACCCTTTTGTTGTCTACGGCCACGATGGCTTTCGGGTATTTCTGTTTCATCTGGAATGGCTCGTCGCCAATGTCGCGTGCCGACATAGACTTGTCGACAATCAGGAACCCCCGTCTCTTGCGCTTATAGCCGCGGCTGAGCACGGCGAGGCGTGTCTTGTCCTGCAGCAGCCTGATCAGATACTCCACGTGGGGTGTCTTTCCTGTGCCGCCAACGGTAAGGTTTCCCACTGAGATGACGGGCAAGGAGAACGCTTTGCTCTTCAGTATGCCTGTGTCGAAGAGCATGTTTCTGAAGCGCACTCCCAGCCCGTAGCACCAACTCAGGGGCAGCAGCCAGCGGTTTATTTTGATGAAGTCACCCTCCATAGTGTTCGTTGTGTCGTTGTATCGTTGTGCCGTTATGTCGATATGTCGAGATGTCGATATGTCGAGATGACGTTATGTCGATATATCGAGATGTCGAGATGTCGAGATGTCGAGATGTCGAGATGTCGAGATGACGATAATTTTTTAACGAATTGTTGTCTCAAACGGCAGTCGGGCCTGCAGGCGGTTGCGCTGGCGGTCCTTGCGCAGTTCAATGAACGGCTCGTACATCTCACCAAGCGTCTGGCGCATCTGCTCGTCCAGATAACTGTCTTTCGAATCTTCGGTGGCTTTCAGCAGCGACTCAAACCAACTGGTCTTGCCAGGGAAGGTCTCCGTATAGTATTCATCCACGTTGGCCAGGGCGGCAGCCTTCTTCACGGCATCGTCCAGCGAGCCGAGTTCGTCAACCAGTTTGATGGGCAGGGCATCGCCGGCAATCCACACGCGACCCTGTGCTATCTCGTGCACCTGCTCCTTGGTCATGCCGCGTCCGTCGGCCACGATGCCGAGGAAGGTGTCATAGCCGCGGTCTACGTAGGTCTGCATATATTGCAGTTCCTTCTCGTTGTCTTTGCTGAATACCAGGTTCGTCTCATAGTCGCTATGCTTGTTGGTCTGCACGCCGTCCCAGGTGACACCCAGTTTGTCGGTCACCAGTTCGCTGAGGTTGGGTATGAGTCCGAAGATGCCTATGGAGCCTGTCACGGTGGTGGGCTCGGCAAAGATATAACTGGCCGGTGCGCTGATCATATAGCCGCCGGAGGCAGCATAGCCGCCCATCGACACTACCACGGGCTTCTTCTCCTTGAGTTGCTTGATGGCATGCCATATCTGCTCGCTGGCCACGGCACTGCCGCCCGGTGAGTTGACACGCATCACCACGGCCTTGACCTTCTCGTCCTTGGCCAGTTTCTGCAGGTCGGCCACCGTCTCGCTACCCACGATAGCATGTTCAGAGGCGAAGCCGCTCAGCGGTTCGTCAACAATCTCGCCGTAGGCATAATAGACGGCAATCTTCTCGCCCTCGTCCTTCTTGTCCGACTTCAGGTCTATCATCTCGCTCAGTGTCACCTGGTTGATGTCCTCGTCGTCGGCAATGCCCAGTTTGTTCTTGATCACTTTCTTGATGGCATCGGGATACATGATGCCGTCAATAAGGCGGGCGGCCTTATAGTCGTCTGTGCTGGCAAAGACCATGATGCTGTCGTCGGCCAGTTGGTTCAACTGCTCGGCACTCACCTGACGGCTCTTGGCCATATCCTTCAGCCAGTATTGCCAGATGCCCTGATACATGGCCATGCGCTGCTCGCGGTCGTTCTCGCTCATATCCTTGCGCGTGACGCTCTCCACGGCGCTCTTGTATTTGCCTACGCGCGTACATTGATATTTCACGCCAATTTTCTCGTACAGGCCTGTCAGGTAGTAGCCTTTGCCGCCCATGCCCTTGAAGTCGATCATGCCGGTCTTGTTCAGGAAGATGCTGTCGGCCACGGAAGCCACATAGTAACTGCCCTGCAGATACTGGTCGGCGTAGGCGATAACCCATTTGCCGCTCTCCTTGAAGTCCTGCAGCGCATCGCGTAACTGCTGGGCTGTGGCCGGTGAGTCGAAGGCAGTGGCACCGCCCTCGATGTATATGCCCTTGATGTCTTCATTCTCCTTGGCCTTGCCGATGGCAGAGATAATGTCGTCGAGGCCCATGGCCGACATGTCGGCCTGTCCCAGCAGTTCGTCAAAGGGTGTCCCTTCCTCTGCCCTCTCGCTGACGGTGCCGTCCATCTTCAGGACAAATACGGAATTACTCTTGATGTCGGTTTTAGCACTACCGCTTGCAATCATGCCGGCGAATGAAATCATAAACATGATGCCAGCCAGGATGCACAAAATCACAATACCACAGATGGTGGCCAGTGTGTACTTGAAAAACTCTTTCATTTTTTCTTCCGTTTTAAGTTATTTTGCGCAAAGGTACGAAAAATTTTCTAATCAGCGAAATATAATCCCACAATTTGTATATTTTTCTGTCAATTAGTTCCGTATGTCTTATGTCACGGGCTTGTGTTTTTCCAATCCGTGATATTCCGTTCCGTGGACGAGAAACTGAGGCCGACGCAGGTGATGGGGCGGCCGTCCATCGTGTACTTTTGGGCGTAGCCGCGGTCGGCTATCTGCTGCAGGGCGGCATCGGCACTGTCGTCGTACTTCAACTCCAGGATGTAAATGCCCTTCGGCATCTTTAGCGTAATATCTGCACGCCCCTTGGCACTCAGGTCCTCGGCCACAACATCGGCACCGAAGGAGACGAAGAGCGTGTAGAGCATGGCGTGGAAATGGTGTTCATTCTTATCGTCAATCATATAAGGTACGCCTGCAAAGAACACCTGGAGGGCGCGGATGAAGGCATCAATGTCACCGTCGTCGCGGAAGTCGAGATAGGCATTCTGGAACACCGAGCGGTTACGGTTGCCTGCCTGTGTGTTAGTGACATAGCGATAGAGGCAGGTGGCGAAGCCACGGCGCACCTCGCCGTTGGGAAAGCCCAGCACATACTGGTTGCGACCGGGACGGTAGTCCTTGATAGTGAGATAGCCGCTCTGATAGAGCACGGGCAACGGGTTTTGGTAACTGTTGAACTCAGTATCAAAATCATCGGCCAGACATGGCGTACCCTCCACCTCGTCCATCTCTACACGCGGCATCTGCGCCAGCATGCTGATAAGGGCACTGGGCGTGGCACTGGTGAACCAGTAATCGGCAATTTTGCCGGAACTGAAAGTCTTGATCAGACTGAAAGGGTTGTAGATGTCGGTAAGCAATTCTCCGAAGTGGTAGCCGTCGTAGTTTCGCTTCAGTATATCCAGGGTCTCGTCGAAGGTCTGGCCTTTCGCCTCGGCCAACAGTTCGATGTCGGGGTGCATGGCGGTCAGCAGTTCCTGCTCGGAGATGCCGCAGACGGTCTCGTAGGCCGGCAGCATCGAGATGTTGTTCAGGTTGTTCAGTTTGCTGAAGATGCCCATCTGCGAGAATTTGGAGATGCCGGTGATGAAGACGAAGCGCAGGTGGGCGTCCTCACTCTTCAGCGGGGAGAAGAGGTTCTGGAAGCGCTGTCGGACAGCGGACTGTTTCTCTGCGTCGCCAATACTATGAAGCATCATGCAGTCATACTCGTCGACAAGCACCACCGCTTGACGTCCTGTCTGCTCGTGAGCCTGCCGGAGGATGTTCCTCATACGCACATTATAACTTCGTGCCGTGGGCGTGATGCCAAACTGTCGCTCGTAGAGAGACAGCGTGTCGTCAATCTGCTCGTCAAGTCCTTCCAACGAATCAATGTCCCCACTGAAATCGAAGCTCAGCACGGGGTGTCGCTCCCACCGCCAGTCGGTCTGCGCGATGTAGAGTTGCGGTTGCTCAATGCCGTCCTCGGTGGTGAACGCCTCGAACAGTTCGCGCTTGCCTTCGAAGATAGCGGCCAGCGTTGACACCATCAGCGACTTGCCGAACCGCCGCGGGCGGCTCAGGAAGTAGGGACACCCCTCACTAATCATCTTATAGAGTAGCGGCGTCTTGTCAACGTACACATATCCGTCACGACGGATCTTCTCGAAATCCTGTATCCCTATCGGGTATTTCCTCTTCACTGCCATACACTAAACCGATTATTTGCGCAAAGGTACGAAAAAAATACGTAAATGCCAAAGAAAAAGCAAAAATTAGGCAAAACAGCCAAATATATCACGATTTTTTTTGCTGTTTGCGATAAATTGTGTATATTTGCAACATCATTATACTATCATTGTTAAACCAAACACTAATATATGATTCTCAGAAACATGAAAAAACAGGTTTTACTCTTATTGTGCATCCTGTCTGCTAGCGAACTGTTTGCACAGCATGTGACAGAGGAGCAGGCTTTGCAGAAGGCGCAGGCGTTCATGCAGGGCAAAGCAATGAACAATGCCAACGGACGGAATAATGCTCCTGCCAAGCCCCGTGTCATGAAGCGCGTAGCACAGGCCACAGAGAGCGATGCCCTTTATATGTTCAACGTCGAAGACAACGGCGGCTTCGTCATCGTCAGTGGCGACGAGCGCACCGAGGAGATACTTGGCTACAGTACTGAGGGCAACATCGACCCGCAGACCATGCCAGAGAACATGCGGGCTTGGCTAAAGGGCTATGAGGAGCAAATCAAGGCCATACCCGCCATTGCCACGGCTATGCCAGCCAAGGTGCCGACACACCCCGCAATAGAACCTTTGGTTACGGCAAAGTGGAACCAGGGTGCTCCCTATAATCTGCAATGTCCAGAAGAAACACCTGAAGGTAGTACAGAACCACAGCATTGCGTAACAGGTTGTGTGGCAACGGCTATGGCACAGGTTATGTACTATTGGAAATGGCCGCAGGATTATACCACAGCTATTCCTGCGTATGAGTATGGCGGAACATGGAATGAAGAGATACAGAATTTCTATAATAGGAAGTCCTTGCCGGAACTGCCTCCTGCACAGTTTGACTGGGCCAACATGAAAGACGAATATGATTACGACGAGACCGGTGTCGCAGCCGATGCGGTGGCTCAGTTGATGCGCTATTGCGGGCAGAGCTTACACATGGATTATGGCTTGTACGGCAGTGGTAGTACTTCGTCAGATATTTATTGGGCTCTCAAGAGAACTTTTTCCTATGATGAGGGCATTAGTGAAGTTGGTCCAGTTAATTATTCTATCAGTGGATGGGATAACTTGTTATATAGCGAATTATCAGAAAAACGCCCCGTAATAATCTTTGGTTGCTCCCCTCAAGGATGTCATGCCTTAATATGTGACGGTTACGACGGAACAGGTATGTATCATATTAATTGGGGATGGGGAGATTTAAATGGCTTCTTTAAATTGTCCATCCTTAATCCATACCATAATAGCTATAATGACAAATCCTCCTTCTCTATCTCATACGGAAGTGCCTTGATTGGTATTCAACCGACGACTGGTAATATTATCGAAAAGCCTTTGTTTGAGTCTTATGTTTATAGTATTGATGCCGTTGAATTAAATGAGGAAGTAGGCGCAATATTCATTTATAACGGTTCTGAGACTATATATATGGATTTTGCCATAGGATTATTAACTGAATCTGGCGAAATAACGAATGTTGGTATGCTATATGAAAACGTTGAAGTAATAGAACGGAATAGTCCTGAAACAGACCTTTCATGGGGCGCATTCTTGACATTAGAGGAAATGGGGTTGAGTGATGGAACCTATTGTTTCGTTGCTCTGTACAAGCAACATTCAGAAATAGAATGGACGATAGGAAGCAAAATGGAAAGGACAATCTTTGATGGAGCTTTTTTGCCAACCAAGGAACCCAAAACTCTTAAATTGGAGGTTGTAGACATTCAATATGGTTTCTTATCAGAGCAACAGGCTTATATTGATGTCACTCTAAATAATTTGGGAGATGAACAATGGATACAGTCGCGCTACGAAGTGTCTATGGCTGACCATCCAACCTATTCTTCGGAAGAATGGCTTGACTGGCCTGGATGGACCGATATCCAGATAGAAGAGGAGAGCACAACGACTGTACGTCTTGTTTTTACTCCAGAAGGGTCTGGAACCTACAACTTTTGGATTGTTACATCAGACGCTACTACTGTGATAGCACAAGGTTCTGTGATAGTTAATCCATCCAAAATGTTTCTCGGAGGCATTAATATCGACTGGAGCAACATGTCTTTACACGTAATGACAACTAATGAGGATGATGAACCATACGACCGTGAAGTGGCAGTTCGCATCTATCCCCGCGAAGACTATGGGAAGGACGATGCTGGTCAAGTGTTTAAAAGCGAGAAACTGCACATTGAGCCAGGGCAGAGCATGGATGTCGATATTGATTGTACAGGATTAAGCATTGACAATCTTTATATGGCAGACTTGATGTACTGCAAAAATCCTAATAGTGACATAATGAGCAACTACAATGCGGGAATCAAACTGGATATGGAAAGCAAAGGTCGTTTTACTGTGAATAGTATTCGATATGTGATAGCAGACACAGAGCGTCATTATGTCTTTGCAAGTAGATGTACTGCTGATGCTCCCACGCAGTTGACCATTCCTGCCACAGTGGTCTCTCCTAAAGATGGTGTTTCGTACACAGTGAAAGGTATCGGCCAGTATTTCTGCCAATACAATGATGTTACAACCCTTTCTTTTTCCTACGGCATAACAACCATAGACAATAATGCCGTTCAAGGATGTGAATCATTGAAAACGGTTGTCCTGCCAGGCTCTTTGAACCATATTGGGGCTGGCATGATTTATCAATGCCCCAATCTGAAAGCCATTTACTCCAAAGCGCATGAGGCTCCGCTACTGGTTGACTATGGCGTGTCGAACTATTTGATTGGCTGGGATGAAAAATATGACAACATCACGCTCTATGTGCCAAAGGGTAGCCGCGACTCCTACGCCAAGTCGTGGACACAGTTCACCAACATCGTGGAAATGGATGTGGAGGCAATGCCGTCAACAACATCTGACGATCAGGTCAGCGACCTGACCGCCCTTGTGGGCTTGACTGCCGAGGACTGGCACGCCGGCGGCATGGTGGGCTGGGCCGGCCCCGAGGTGACCACCCGCGACGGGCGCACCACGGCACTGGCCGAGGTGTATGAGGAGACCACCGAGACGACGGGCACGGTGATGGAGCAAACCGTGACGGGACTGGAGAACGGCCTATATCGCGTGACGCTCTATGCCAACGCCTGCTATACGCCCGACCGCGGCTTCGCATCGGACATCACCGACGGGCAGACGGACGTGGTGTATCTCTTTGCCAACAGCACACGGCAGTGGATTCCTGCCCGCATCGCCAAGAGCGTGGAGCAGAACGGCGAATACACGCTGATGGCCACCGTCGACGACGGCACCCTGCACTTGGGCATGGTGGCCGAGAAACCCGGCACCAACTGGCACTCCATGCAGATCAAGTCGCTCGACCGCATAGATGCCATTGGCGATGTCAATGGTGACGGTGCCGTTGATGTGAGCGACTATATCGGCGTGGCTAACTTTATCCTCGGACAAACGCAGGAAGGCTTCAACGAGAAGGCTGCCGACGTGAACAATGACGGCACCGTCGATGTTTCGGACTACATCGGCATAGCCAACATCATCCTCACGGGATCCGTCTATGGAAGCAGACAGCAGTCGGCAACGAGGATTTGTGTTGAAAAATAGAGGGTAGTTAATCGCACTTTTTGTAAAATATATTCATAACATTAGCAAAAAAAGAATGGTTTTTCTTTGTTTTGCTCCCAACTTTTTGTACCTTTGCAGCAAACTTGTGTGTCACGAGAACAAATCGGCCGTTTGTAGGGTCGCAGTTCGTAACTTCAGACGAGATGGTAGTAGGCCTACCGCATACGGTGTACAGGCACTGTTTGCAAACCACTTCATGCTGTTCAGAGGGAAACCGATGGGTAGTGAGCGATGATTGAAAGTCATGCAAGTGAGCATGGCGAGGTAAGAGGCAAGGAGTTGAACGAAAGTGAACCGTCCGATGAGGCGTCGTTAGCAAAAATAGGTCACATCAAAACCGAGGGTCAAGTTTGCCCTTGGGATAATGGCAGAGGAAACCTGTTTACCGACTGCTGGGTGTGCGGCGTAAAGGCGGCAAGCGCTCGACCTTTGGTCGCTTTGCTCCGCAAAGAACTTGTCTCAGGCTCTCTGAGGAACGTGAGAAGCAGGCGTGGGATGGTAAGGGAAAATACCAAGCGAGACACGCGGAGGTAGAAAGTACCGATGCCTGCGTCTGTGGCGGACTGCTCCGTAGTAGTGATGAAGCGGCTGTAATGGCTGTGGAG
>JAFSYY010000003.1 GCA_017455845.1 Prevotella sp.
GAGGTGAGAGGTTAGAGGTGAGAGTTGATAGTGAACTGCTGTTTTATTCTTTTCTGAAATTTCAGAACGACAGGACAGGTGGCATCAATAATCTCAATGTTGTTCTGACGCGCCAACTCGTAGGTGGCAGGCGGCTCGCCATGGGCACGTAGCAGCACCTTCACGTCGTGGAGGCGGTGCAGGTCGTCGTGGTTGATGGTAATCAGTCCCATCTTCCGCAGGCGTTCGCACTCCATACCGTTGTGCACGATGTCGCCAAGGCAATAGAGCGTATTGCCTTTGGACAATTCTTCTTCGGCTTTATTGATGGCTGTGGTCACGCCGAAACAGAAACCGCTGCCGTTGTCTATTTCAATGGAAAGCCCACCCAAGCCCTCCTGAAGGGAGGGGTGTTGGATTACCAGATTATCGTCAGTTTTTTTAATATTCATATTCTTTGCTTCATGTATCTAAACATCCCTCCCTTGGGGAGGGCTTGGGTAGGTTCTTAAAATAATCGTCGAGCAGGTGGCCAGCAGCCACAAACGAGGTCTTCTGTCCCATGAGGACTGACTGTTCGGCCTGTTGCAACCGCTTGCGGATAAGAGGGTTGTTATAGAAATTGAGGCGCAACTGCTCGTTGATGGTCTCATACATCCAGTATTTCGACTGTTCACTGCGACGATAATCGAAATAGCCGTTAGCCTTGACAAAGTCGAAATACTCGTAGATCATATCCCAGACCTCCTTGACACCTGTGCCATAGAAGCCGCTATAGCACAGCACCTTTGGCAGCCAGCCGCTCTCGGGCATGGGGAAGAAATGCAGGGCGTTGCGATAGTTGGTGGCCGCCATCTGACAGCGGTCCACATTGTCGCCATCGCACTTGTTGATGACGATGCCGTCGCTTATCTCCATGATGCCGCGCTTGATGCCCTGCAACTCGTCGCCCGTGCCCGCCACTTGAATAAGCAGGAAGAAGTCGACCATGGAGTGACAGGCCGTCTCGCTCTGCCCTACGCCGACGGTCTCTACAAAGATCTTGTCGAAGCCGGCTGCCTCGCAGAGGATGATGGTCTCACGGGTCTTGCGTGCCACGCCGCCCAACGAGCCAGCCGACGGGCTGGGACGTATGAAAGAGTCGGGGTGAATGGCGAGTTTCTCCATGCGGGTCTTGTCGCCCAGGATGCTGCCCTTCGAGCGTTCTGACGAGGGGTCGATGGCGAGGACGGCCAGCCGTCCACCCTTCTCCTTCAAGAGATGGATGCCAAACTCGTCGATAGAGGTGCTCTTGCCGGCTCCCGGGACGCCGCTGATGCCTATGCGCACGCTTTGTCCGCTATAGGGCAGACATTTCTCTATGACTTCCTGTGCCTTGGCCTGATGATCTGGGTTGACGCTTTCTATCAGGGTGACAGCCTGCGAGAGGATGGTGACATCGCCCTTGACGATGCCCTCTACCATCTCGGCCACCGACAGTTCGCGGCGGTGGAAGCGGTTACGCTTCAGATAGGGGTTGATGATCGCGGGCTGCTCTACGCCGCTATTCACCTGCAAGCCTGCATATTCGCTACTATTCTCTGGATGTTCCATGTTAGTAATGCATAATTAATAATGCATAATGCATAATGATTAATATTTATTTGGGGGGATTAATGTTGATGATTACTTTGGCGTGGTCGGGGTCGTTGGTGATCATCAGCACACGTGGCTTCTGACGCGCTGCGAGCATCTGGTCGCGGTCGATGGTCACCTTTAATTTGGTGGACTCGCCCGGCTGGAGCGAACGCTTACCCAGCGTCACCGTCATGCCCTTGGTAAACATCTGTAGGGACGAGATGTTGAGGGGCATCTGTCCGTTGTTGGTAATCATCACGGTACCAGACTTTAGCATCTTGCCGCCCACCTTGCCCAGTGTCAGTGAGTCGGCCGACAACTGCAGACGGGGCGCCTGTGCATGGCCTGCCAGCGACGACGTGTTAGGCAGTAGCACCACAGAGACGGGCAATTCGATGTCGTTGCTTACCTTGTCGCCCAGGTTTGAAGCCAGATAGACAGAGGTCTGCGTCAGGCCGAAGTCATGGATATTCTCAGAGTTGAGCGTGATGGTGACCTTGCCTTGCTTCCCTGGCTGAAGTGTCTCGGGCGTTGCGAAAGCCGTGAGATAAGGGGGCAGATGGAGCACGTTGGGCTGCATGGGGTTCTCACCGTTGTTCACCACTTTGATGACCACCTCGGGGTGGTCGCCCTTGTTCACATCGTCAAATTCTATGTTGTTCTGGTCGGCCAGCAAGTCACCGAAGGCATACGGATAGACCTTGGAATAATCAACCCAGTCGGCCAGCACCACACCCTTCATGGTGAGCCAGACGGGTTTGTCGGCTCCTTTCACATAGACAGCGGCCTGCTTGGTGAAATGTCCCAGCAGACGGGCATCGTAGGTCATGCTGATGGTGAACTTGTCGCCACCGCCAATGCTCTTCTTGGGATAGTCCACGCGTGTGCATCCACAGTCGGGTTTCACGCTACTGATAGTGAGATGACGGCTGCCTTTGTTCTTCAGTTCAAACGTGGCGGTGACAGGCATGCAGAAGCCTGTCTTGCCAACGTAGATCTCCGGCTTGTCAACCTGTAGCCGCTGGGCGCTTAAAGGCAAAAAGGCAAAAAGGCAAAAAGGCAGAATACAACGTAGTAGCCTCAACACCTTATTATATATAATAGGACTCATTTTCTATTTTTCCGTCTTTTGGTTTTCTTTCTACTCTTTCACCTCTAACGTAACCGACTTGGTGGTGCCTCTGAACTCAGGACTGTAGGCACAGCCTGCAGTGCAGGTGCCCGTCTCGTAGGTTCCCACGCGGTCGATGTAGTATTCAGTCTCTACGACGTGGCGGCCCTTGGCAAGGCGGTCGAAATAATAGTTGGTAGAGCAGTCTTTCGGCGTGCAGTAGTAGCCCCAGTGATAGCCGCTCAACTGGTTGACGGGCTCCATGCAGGCAGCCCGTTTATCCACCACCTGCACAAAGTCGTAGTCGCGGTCGGCAGTGATGGTGATACGCACCTTGATGCGGTCGCCGACATTGAGTACTGAATGTTGGATGTCGAATGTTGAGTTGGGTTCCGCACTTAAGATCTCCCGCTTCACGGTGATGCCACTGGACTGGTCGGTGATGTCGCCTGTCTGCTGCATGAACTGCATATAGACAGCACCCCACGACGTGCCCGTAGAGGTCTTCTCGGCCGTAAATGTCTGCTTGCCGTCACCATCCATGGCCGTCTTCACATAGCCGATGCCGGCGGTGGCCTGCGAGGTCTCTATCTCCTGACCGTCGACCTTCAGCACCGTCTTGGGCTGTGCTTCCAAGACCTGACTGTTGCCGTTGAGGAAGGCATAGACAGCATCGACACTGTTGATAGGAGTGTCCCAGGCCTGGTTGCGCTTCTCCTGCAGCAGCCAGCGTTGCATCTCCTCGATGGTCTGCGTGTCCTCGGGTGTCAACCGTTTGATGGCCTCGATGGCAGCCACCTGTGTAGGTATGCGGAAGTTGCGCCAGGAGTAAAGGGCGCGTGGCGTGTCATAGTAACGACCCATCTCCTCAGTATAGACGGTGTACTCCTTCAGGCTCTTGATGTACGTCTTATTGTTGAGCACGATGGCCGACATGGCCTTGTCGTAGATGCTCTGGTTGCGCGTCTCTTTCTTCAGCAGTTTGATCAGATAGTCGTTGGCGGCCTTCACGCTGCCAGGCAACTCACGGCCGTCGAGGGTGCAGATATAGAGCCATTGCAGGGCCAGATGGCTGGGGAACCTGGGCGTCCAGCCCTTCTTCTCATTCTTCTTCATCTCTTTCACCATATCCACAATCTCCTGACCCATGAATCCGAAAGCCTTCTCAAGCATGTCTTCCGTCTCGTCCTGCTCCTCCGTCATCTGGTTCAGGCGTACCAGCATCTCGCTCACCTCCACGGTCATATACATGGAGCCAAGCATGCCTGGCCACCAACTCCACGAGCCGTCGCCGTTTTGCAACTGTTCCAGATTCTCCAGAGAGCCGCTGATGCGCTGGTCTATCAGGTTCTCGTCGAAGAAGTCGGCCAGCCGTTCCTTCTGCTCCTGCTCACGTTCGGCATCCATCACCCACGGTGTCTCTTCGAGCACCAAGTCTTTCAATTCCTGGTTCTTTTGAAGCGAAGAGTTGAGCGATGTAAGTGGAGTATCTTCGCGCCTCCATACCTCGAAGATGCTCTCGGCCTGCGGGTTCTGGTTCAGGATATAGCGGCCGATGCTGTTGGCATAATAGGAGGCCGACTGGCAGATGGCGCAGTTGTCATGGGGATGGCCTACTGTCGGCAGGGCCTGAATCATCAGCCAGGCTGGGTTGTTGGTGTACTCTATTGTAAGTGAAGAGTGAAAGGCAACAGGTAGGCGACCATTGGTCGGGAATGGAGTGAAGAGTGAAGCGCTCGACCTCTGGTCGCTTGCTACCGAAGGGACGCAAGAATTGGCTGCCGCCTTGTTCTGTGGCAGGAGGGCCTGCAGGTCGATGGTCTTGGTGCCGGGCTCGTTCTGCGTGAAAGGCACGGTGACGGTGACGCGCTCGCGGTTGGGCAATACGGGCAGGTAGTGCTGCTCGCCGTCGCTGAAGCCGTCGCCGCTGACCATCACCTTGGCAACGAGGAGGCTGCGCGTCTCACGGCTGCAGTCGTAGAGGAAGGTGACGGCGGCAGTGCCGTTGACATCCACTGCTACCGGCTGCTCATCGGCATAGACCACCTTCTCTGTCTCTGGGTCGAGGAGTTCCAGACGGGCTTTGCCGTTCACAGCCTTCTCGCCGGTGTTGAAGATACGTGCAGAGATAGAGGCTTTGTCGCCCATGCGCACGAAGCGTGGCACGTTGGGCTGTATCATCACGTCTTTCTTGGCAACAGCCTCATCGGTGAGCATGCCCACCTTCATGTCCTGTGTGTGACCTATAGCCATGAAGCGCCAGGTGGTGAGACTCTCGGGCAGGGTGAACTTAATGGATACCTGGCCATCTTTGTCGGCCATCAACTGCGGATAGAAGAAGGCGGTCTCCTGCAGGTTCTCGCGCATCTGCACGTTGTCGCTCTTGCTTTGCTGTTCTTGTTCTACGCTGTCGCCAGCATCCTCATCGGCAGCAACTCCATCCGCTGCTGCCATGTCGGCAGTGCTATTGGATTCTTCGACCAACTCATACTCCACCTGAGCGGCTCCCATAGTTTTCTTTTCCATCACGCCTCTTGACATCAAAAGGGGAGCATCCATGCGACGATAGATCCGCATGCGACTGCGCTCGGCAGAGGGATAGACATTGTGGTCGAAATGGCTGAACAGCAACTCGGGATAGGAGAGGCTGCGCACCGATTCGACACTGGAGCAGCCAGGGAAGCCCCAACTGGAGTATCGCCATGAGGTACGCGAGATGGGCAGTGAGAGATAAGGTGTGAGCATCCATTCGTGTGGCTGCAGTTGATCCAGGCTCTTGTCGTAGAGCGTAGCCAGCAGTTGGGCATCGGCGGGTGTGCCGTCGGGGCCTTTGATGGTCAGCGTCCACTCCTCCTTCTGGCCAGGCAGCAACCTGTTGCGGAAGGTCTGCCACTCCAGTTTGAGATTGTAATCGGGCAGTGGCCGACGGATGGTGGTCTCATGGACGTAGGTCTTACCCTCCTTCATCCAGGCGAAGGTAAGGAAGAGGCCGTTGCCATAGGACTCCTTATAGGCGAACTGCCGGTTGATGAGTTCATTGGACTTGTCTGTAGAGCCTTTCTCTATCACAACATCGCCAGAGACAATGGCATAGACGATGTGCACATCAGAAGCCGACGAGCCTACTTGCAACGTGACGGGGCTGCCGTCGTTGGGGAACTGTGTGTCGGAGACATAGAACCAGTCGTCGGTCTCTATCGCCGGCCTACGGTCTTTGAGCGAGAACACCACGAAATTCCGGTGCAGGGTATCTTCGCCACAGACGGCCTCCACAGTGTGACTACCGCTCTTTAACAGTGGGATGGCCATGCGCTTATTGGTGCCTGTGTCTTGCCATCTGCCGTTGTCGAAACGATATCTCACCGAGGCATCGATGTCGTTGCCTGCGGCATTGCGCAGGTGGAACGTCAGGTTGCCGCCCTTCTCGGCCAGCACCTTCTCGGGCACATCGACACTAAAGGCGGTCTTGCGGTTGCCCAACGGTATGGAGAGTTCGCCGTAGCGGGTCTCGCCAGCCTGGTCGGTGACATAGGCTGTCAGCACGAAATTATAGAACATCGGATAGCGCGTCTTGGGCACCACCAGGGGCACGGACACCGTAAACGAGCCGTCGCCGTCGGTCATGATCTCGCCGCTGGCCATCTCATTGTCTTCCGACCCCTCGCCAAGATAGCCCTGGTTCCAATAGCGCGAATACGACCACCACCAATAGGCACGCCTACGCTCCACCTTATATTTCACCCGTGCGCCCTGCACCGGCACGCCCGCATACGAGCGTGCAGTTCCCTTGACCTGCAACGTGTCGCCGTCGGCATAGTCTTCCTTCACGTCGGGAATCTCCACCTCGAAGGTAGGACGCTTATACTCATCGACGGTGAAATAGCGACGCTTGCCGTCAACCTCTACGCTGAAACTGCCGGTGAGTCCCTTGCGTGGCAGCGTGAAACTGGTGGTGCATGTGCCGTAGTCGTCGGTGGTCAGCGTATGCTCTTCCACCACCTTGTAGTTGGCGTCACGCAAGCGTGCTGTCACAGTCTTGCCTTTCCGTACGCTGTGTTCAAAGCCGTTGCGTGTCTCATAAAGGATGGCCGACATATAGACCGTCTGTCCGGGACGGTAGATGGAGCGGTCGGTGAACACCTCTACGCTCTGGTTATAGTCATGGTTGGAGGCGTAACTAAAATAGCCAAAGCGGTTCATCGCAGGACTGGCACTGTCGTCGGCCGTCGTCACATAGAGGGAATTGATATGGCGTTTCCCAACTTCCAATTCACACTCGCCCTTGGCATCGGTGGTCAGCACGGTGGTTTCCCTGTCTATTTCCAATGTCAGACGGGCACCCGCCACAGGCTGTCCCGTCGTGGCATTGACCACCACGTAGCGTATCTTGTTGCCAGGCAGCATCTGCGACAGCACGCGCAGGTTGCTCACATAGCAGAGCGAACGCTCCACCCTGCCGGTGCTGGGCCTGCTCTCATACTCCAGCATGTAGATGCCCACAGGCAGGGCTGCCAACGTCAGCGAGTCGTCGTAGAACTCGTATGGAGTCTTTCCTTCGCTCCTCGCACCTCGCACCTCGTACCTCGTACCTCGCACCTCGTACGTAAGTGTCTGCGTCAGTTCTGGCATGGCCCTTAACAAGGGCTTGATTCTCTCGTAGCCACGGTTGTAGTACAGATAGATACCAGCCAGGTCGCTAGCCTTGGCATCAACGCGGAAGACACGCATGGTCAGTTCTGAGATATTGCGCATGTCCTTCAGACTGACGGTGAAGGGCTTGCCGGGGAGCACAGTGCCTTCGCCCTGCACGGTGAACTGCGAGCCCTGCAGATTATTGCGCGAATTGATCAACCGCTTGATGCGTGGCCAGTTGCTCCAGCGGTTCAGGGCCATATTAAGATAGTCCCAACGCTGGCTCACAGTGGCATCGGTATTCTCAGTCATGTAGTAATAGCGCTCGATGCCTACTTCTGCTACCTCGGGCAGATCGGCGTATGCGTCAATCAGCGAGTCAAGACGGGCAAGATAGACCGACTCGCCTATCTTCTCCAACTCTTCAGGCCGTTGCTGACGAAGCCATTCCAGACTGCTCATCAACGCCGCCGTGCGGTTGTCGGTCTTCGTGTAATAGTCGCGCAGCACGTCGAAGTGCTGCGTCTCGTAGCCAATGACGCTCAAAAGGTCACCGGCATAGATACGGCTGTCGTCCTCTGTGACCACAAAGGGGGTGTAGTCTTTGGCCTGAACCGAAGCCAGCAGGGCAGGGTTAGACAGAGCCTTGTCATAGTATTGCCTGGCTGTTTCCTCCGAATGGCTCTCCTCCATCTCGTTCTGTTCGTAGAGATAGCCTAGTACCGTCTGATAGATTGCACGCACCACAGCATCCTTCTCTTTCTGCTCACGCTGTTGCAGACGCGAGACGACACTCTGCAGCGTGTCAGGACTTACATCACACTGAGAGCGAGCCTTCTGCAATTCTGCCTTCAGCAACTGGCCATAGGCTTTTTCCTTCGTGGCCTTCGCCACTATCTTATCCAGAATCTGCTGTTCCGACTTGGGCAAGTCGTCATCTACTGCATCCTCTACCTGTTTCCACAGAGCCTTATAGGTCTGTCCAAATATCATCATTGGCATCATAAAAGCAATAAAAAACGCTACTTTTTTCATATTTCTTACCGTTTTAATTTCTTACATTTTCTCGTACCTCGCACCTCGTACCTCGCACCTCGTACCTCGCACCTCGTACCTCGCACTCCGTACCTCGCACCTCGCACCTCGCACTTCGCACCTCGTACCTCGCACTTCGGACCTCGCACTTCGGACTTCGTAGTTTTTACAAAGCAAAGATAGCAAATAATTCTGACAAATCCACGCTCTCTTTCCCTAAAATATGAAAGTTTAACGCATTTTTACGGATTAACAGATTGTCATTCTGTCGCATCATAGCGTCATTTTGTCACAATTGTCCTAGTCGGCACACTCTTTGTTCGCAAGTTAGCAAACAAAATTATGCATTATGCATTATGAATTATGCATTAAAAAGAAAGGAGTAATAATATGAACATCGAGAAATTTACAATCAAGGCGCAGGAGACCGTGCAGCAGGCAGTCAACATTGCACGCCAGAACGGTCAGCAGTCCATCGAGCCCGTGCATCTGCTCAAGGCACTGATGGACAAGGCGCAGGACATCACATCGTTTGTCTTCCAGAAAATGGGCGTCAACGTCCAGCAACTCGACATGCTGGCCTCTCAGGAGATGCAGCATCTGGCACGCGTGCAGGGAGGTGAGCCATATCTCTCGAACGACTCTCAGAAGGTATTGCAAAAAGCCGAAGACCTTGCACACGACATGAACGACGAATTCGTCTCTTGTGAGCCGATTCTCTTGGCTCTACTAACGGTGAACTCCACCGTGAGCCGCATGCTCAAGGATGCCGGTGCCAACGAGAAAGATATGCGTCAGGCCATCCTCGAACTGCGTCAGGGGCAGCGTGTGCAGAGCCAGAGTGCCGACGACAACTACCAGTCGCTGGAGAAGTACGCCAAGAACCTCGTTGACCTCGCACGTCAGGGCAAACTCGACCCTGTCATCGGACGTGATGACGAGATACGTCGTGTGCTGCAGATTCTCTCACGACGCACGAAGAACAATCCAGTCTTAATAGGTGAGCCGGGTACGGGTAAGACGGCTATCGTCGAGGGCTTGGCCCAGCGCATCGTGCGCGGTGACGTGCCCGAGAACCTCAAAGACAAGCAGTTGTTCTCGCTCGACATGGGCGCCCTCGTGGCTGGCGCAAAGTACAAGGGTGAGTTCGAGGAACGATTGAAGAGCGTCATCAACGAGGTCACTGCCTCCGACGGTCGCATCATCCTCTTTATCGACGAGATCCACACCCTAGTGGGTGCCGGCAAGGGTGAGGGTGCTATGGATGCTGCCAACATCCTGAAACCGGCATTGGCACGAGGCGAACTGCGCAGCATCGGAGCCACCACACTCAATGAATACCAGAAGTATTTCGAGAAGGACAAAGCCCTCGAGCGTCGTTTCCAGACTGTCATGGTCGATGAGCCGGATGAACTCTCGGCCATCTCTATCCTGCGTGGCTTGAAAGAACGCTATGAGAACCACCATAAAGTGCGTATCCAGGATGATGCCTGTATTGCCGCCGTACAACTCTCCGAACGGTATATCACCGAGCGTTTCCTGCCCGACAAGGCCATCGACCTGATGGATGAGGCCGCTGCCAAACTACGCATGGAGCGCGACAGCGTGCCTGAGGAACTCGACGAGATAACACGCCGCCTGGCACAACTCGAGATTGAGCGCGAGAGCATCCGCCGCGAAGCACCGTCCGTCGGAAACGGTTCCCCCGCTTCCGAAAAACTCCAACAACTCGACCGCGACATCGCTGAGTTGCGCGAACAAGAAACACAGTTCCGTGCCAAATGGGAGGGCGAACGTCAACTCATCAACAAGATCCAGCAGGACAAGCAGGAAATGGAGAACCTCAAACGCGAGGCCGACCGTGCCGAGCGCGAGGGTGACTATGGTCGCGTAGCCGAGATCCGCTACTCAAAACTGAAGGCCCTCGAAGACGATATCGCCACCATCCAGAAGCAACTCGACGGCTCGTCCGTGTCCGGCGGTTTGCCCGCCGGAAAATCACGCCTCGTTCGCGAGGAGGTCACTGCCGACGACATCGCCGAGGTCGTCTCGCGCTGGACGGGCATCCCCGTCTCCCGCATGATGCAGAGCGAACGCGAAAAACTGCTTCATCTCGAAGAGGAACTCCATCGTCGTGTCATCGGACAGAACGAGGCCATCACCGCCGTCTCGGATGCCGTGCGCCGTAGCCGTGCTGGACTGCAGGACCCCAAGCGTCCTATCGCCTCGTTCATCTTCCTCGGTACCACGGGTGTGGGTAAGACGGAACTCGCCAAGACGCTGGCCGAATATCTCTTCAACGACGAGACCATGCTCACGCGTATCGATATGAGTGAGTATCAGGAGAAACACACCGTTTCTCGACTCATTGGTGCCCCTCCGGGCTATGTGGGTTATGACGAGGGCGGACAACTCACCGAGGCCGTACGACGCAAACCCTATTCCGTAGTGCTCTTCGACGAGATAGAGAAGGCACACCCCGATGTGTTCAACATCCTACTCCAGGTGCTCGACGATGGACGGCTTACCGACAACAAGGGACGCACCGCCGACTTCAAGAATACCATCATCATCATGACATCGAACGCTACACGCGAGCAACTCCGTCTCACCATGCGCCCAGAGTTCCTCAACCGTATCGACGAGATTATCACCTTCAAGCCGCTCAGTAAGCAGGAGATTGCCCAGGTCGTTCGTCTGCAACTCGCGCGAGTACAGAAGATGCTTGAAAGGCAACGGGTAGGCGAGCCTTGCTCGGGAATGACGCAGGGCTTCACCCTCGAGGTAACCCCGCAGGCTGTCGATTGGCTGGCTCAGGAGGGCTACGACCCCGACTTCGGTGCACGTCCTGTGAAGCGTGCCATCCAGCAGTATCTACTCAACGACCTCTCGAAGAAACTCCTTGCCGACGAGATCAGCCGTGATAAACCTATCATCGTCGACTCCTTCGGCGACGGTCTCGTGTTTATACAGAAGTAAGGTCCCCGTCCGTGCGAAGCGGTTTTCCCGCTCCGAAAGCCTAGGCCGTCCGTGCGAAGCGGTTTTCCCGCTTCGAAAGCCTAGGCCGCCGGATACTTACGTGTCCAGCCGTCCCAGCGCAGGCGCATCACACCGAAGAAAGCCTCACCGAAGATGCCACCCGACATCTTTGAAACACCCTCCTTGCGGTTCACAAAGATCACGGGCACCTCCTTGATCTTAAAGCCAATACGCCACGCAGTGAACTTCATCTCTATCTGGAAACCGTAGCCCTTGAAGCGGATCCTGTCCAATTCAATAGTCTTCAGCACACAACGCTTGTAGCACACGAAGCCAGCCGTAGTGTCGTGGATAGGGAAGCCTGTAACCATACGCACATACTTCGACGCAAAATAACTCATCAGCACACGGCTCATCGGCCAGTTCACCACGTTCACGCCACTCACATAGCGCGAACCAATAGCCATATCGTAACCCCCATCATGACAGGCACCATACAGCCGCGGCAAGTCCTGCGGATCATGACTGAAGTCCGCATCCATCTCGAAGATATAGTCATAACCACGCTCCAGAGCCCATCTGAAACCGGCAATATAAGCCGTGCCAAGACCCAGTTTCCCCGTGCGCTCCACCATGAAAAGCCTGTCCATGAACTCATCAGCCATCAGACCCTTCACAATCCCCGCAGTGCCGTCCGGAGAACCGTCGTCGATAACCAGAATATGAAAACTCTTTTCCAGCCCAAACACAGCACGGATAATCTTCTCAATGTTTTCCTTCTCATTATAAGTAGGAATGATGACGATACAGTCGCTTGTAATCATTGTTTCTATTATTTTCACTTGCAAAGGTACCTCTCCCTTCATCTGCAGAAGCACCTCTTCATTCGTCTGCAAAAGTACACCTTTTTCAGCAAACAACCAAAGAATAGCAGGAAAAAGTGACGACAAATGAAAACAATTGTTATTTTCAAAGCCTATTCTCCTCACGATAATGCTTAGGCGAACAGCCTGTCATTTGTTTGAAGAGGCGTGAGAAATAGTAGGAGTCGTCGAAGCCCACTTTATGACATACCTGATTGATGCGCATGGTTGTGGTGGTGAGCAGCCAGCAGGCATGCTTGATCTTCAGTCTGTTCAGATAGGCAAGGGGACTCTCTCCTGTCTGCTGGCGGAAGAGCAACGAGAAATGACTGGACGAATAGCCTGTGTAGCGTGCCAACTGCTCTAGCGTAAGCCGGTGTTCCAGATTTTCTTGCATGTAATGCTTTGCGGCTGCCACTATATCACCATAGACGTTACTTGTCTCGGACTGTCTGCGGAAATGTTGCAAATAGCGCATGGAGGCCAGATAGTAGTGTAGCAGGCTGGAGGCATAACGCAGGGCCTCGCGGGTGGTGCTCTGCTCGAGGGTAGAAAATATTTCCTCGAACACCAGTTGGCGTTCGCTGATACGTGAGTTATGGGTGGGCACGATATCCTGCGGCAGATGCTGACCCTCGCTATAGATGGCGGCATGCTGTCCTGTGAAGTGCAACCAGTAGATAGTCCAGGGGTGTTCCTTGTCTGCCCCGTAGGCATGGGGCTGTCCTTGAGGCAGGATAATATACTGGTTGGCCTGGATACGATAGGTAACGCCCTCGCCCTGCCCCTTCGCATGATGATGGGAATCCGCGTTGCCGATACGGCACCAGCCTTCACCCTCCATACAATAGATGAGCACATACTCGGCAATGGGCTGCAAACGCTCCCTGTAATGCCCGTCTGCATGGGGATAATAACCGATGTCGGTAATATAGAGGCTGCTGACGAGCGGATCCAGACGCTCGGCATCGATAGTCATAGGAGGCAGAACGATAGCGCGTTCGCCAGTGAATCCTTCTTTCATGAATGCAAAGATAATAATAAAATCCATCTTTCTGAAAAGATTTTATATCTTTTAAGTTAAAAAGATGTATTATCTTTGCACTCGGAAAACTAAAAGCCAATAATGACATGCAAAAAAACAGTAAACTTTTCATCTATTTCATCTGCTCGGTGTCGGCCATGGGCGGTCTGCTCTTTGGCTACGACTGGGTGGTGATAGGCGGTGCGAAGCCGTTTTATGAGTTGTATTTCAGCATCGCAAACAGCCCAGTGATGCAGGGGGTGGCTATGACCACTGCCTTGGTGGGCTGCCTGGCAGGTGCTATGGTGGCAGGTGTCTTGGCCGACCGTTACGGTCGCAAACCGCTGCTGATACTGTCGGCCGTGCTTTTCACCGTCTCGGCTATCGGCACAGGAGTGTTCAACGACTTCACCTTATTTAATATAGCCCGCTTCGTAGGTGGTGTGGGCATCGGTGTAGCCTCGGCTCTGGCCCCGATGTATATTGCCGAGGTAAGTCCGACAGAGATTCGCGGACGTATGGTGAGTCTGAACCAGATGACCATCGTACTGGGCATCCTGGGTGCGCAGGTAGTAAACATGTTGCTGGCTCGCGACAGTAGTGTGGCGGAAAACATGGCTTGGAACGTGGCATGGGGCTGGCGTTGGATGTTCTGGGCTGAGACGGTGCCTGCGGCTCTGTTTCTGGTAATGAGTTTCTTTATTCCTGAGAGCCCGGTCTATCTGAAAATGAGAAATGAGGAATTAGAAATGAGAAATGTAAACTTCTCATTTCTCTTTTCTCATTCCTCATTTAGGAGAGTCCTCCTTTTAGGCCTCGTCATCGCCGTTTTCCAGCAGTGGTGCGGCACGAATGTTATTTTCAACTATGCGCAGGAGATTTTCACGGGTGCAGGCTTTGACGTAGACGGTATGTTCATCAATATTGTTATTACTGGCATTGCCAACGTGGTGTTTACGTTTGTAGCCCTCTACACCATCGAGAAATGGGGTAGACGTACGCTGATGCTCATTGGTGCTGGCATGCTGGGCCTGATATACCTGACGCTGGGCACCTGCTATTTCTCCGAGGTGAAGGGCGTGATGATGGTGGTGCTGGTGGTGACGGCTATCTCTGTCTATGCCATGACACTGGGTCCTGTAACGTGGACATTATTGGCAGAGATCTTCCCTAATAGCATCCGTGGCGTGGCAATGGCTACGTGTACGTTTGCCCTGTGGATGGGCTGTTGCACGCTGACATTCTCGTTTCCATCGATGAACGCCTCGCTGGGCAGTTACGGCACGTTCTGGATCTATAGCGCTATCTGCGTCTGTGCCTTCCTGTTCCTGTTCCATCGTTGCCCCGAGACAAAAGGAAAGAGTCTTGAAGAGTTGGAGAAGGAATTAATCAAATAAAAAAATATGGTAAAAGCATGGAGAGAGTTGGTGACAATACCAACGTATGAAATCGGAAAGGCAGAGAAAAATCCCATTTTCTTGGAGAAGCGAGTGTATCAGGGTTCGAGCGGCGTGGTGTATCCCTACCCTGTCATTGAGTCAATAGCCAACGAGCCAACACCCCACGAATGGAAAGTGGTCTTTTTGGAAAATGAATATATCAAGGTGATGGTGATGCCCGAACTGGGCGGGCGCATCCAGATGGCATACGACAAGATCAAGCAGCGTCACTTTGTGTATTATAACCACGTCATCAAGCCCGCATTGGTGGGCTTGGCAGGCCCATGGATCAGTGGCGGCATTGAGTTCAACTGGCCCCAGCACCACAGGCCATCAACCTATTTGCCTGTAGATTGTGACATTGTGGAGAACGAGGACGGTAGTGTGACAGTATGGGTGAACGAGATGGAGCGGATGTTCCACCAGAAGGGGATGGCCGGTTTCACGCTGCGTCCCGGCTGTGCCTACCTGGAGATTCAGGGACGCCTGAGCAATCGCACGTCTCTGCCCCAGACTTTCCTCTGGTGGGCGAACCCCGCCGTGGAGGTGAACGATGACTACCAAAGCGTCTTTCCGCCTGATGTGAACGCTGTCTTCGACCATGGCAAGCGTGCCGTCAGCAGTTTCCCCATTGCTACGGGCACCTACTATAAGATGGACTATTCGGCAGGTGTGGATATCTCGAACTATAAGAACATCAAGGTGCCTACGTCGTATATGGCTGTGAACTCTAAATACGACTTCGAGGGCGGCTATGAGAACGACAGCCATGGCGGCATGCTCCATGTGGCCTCGCACCATTTCTCGCCCGGCAAGAAACAGTGGACGTGGGGCAATGGCGACTTCGGACGGGCGTGGGACAGGAATCTGACGGATCCAGCCCCCCTGTCACCCCCCGAGGGGGGCACAATACCTTCACCCTTCAAAAGTATAGAAGCCCCCACGGGGGCAGTAGGGGGGGCTTTTCGCCCCTACATCGAACTGATGGCAGGTGTCTATACCGAGAACCAGCCAGACTTCACATGGCTGATGCCTTACGAGGAGAAGCAGTTCGTGCAGTACTTCATGCCCTATCGTGAACTGGGCGTGGTGAAACAAGCCTCGAAGGACTTTATCATGGCTATAGATGAGGTTTCGAGGTGCGAGGATAGTGCGAGGTGCGAGGTACGAGGTGCGAGGTGCGAGGATAGTATTGTGTGCTTCAAGGTGCTGGCGACCTCGAAGCATGAGGTGCGTATCGTGCTGCGCAACAAGCGGGGCGAGGAATATTATAATAAAGTGGTGACACTGAGTCCGGAAGAGGTCTTTGAACAGACTGTGGCTGTGAAAGGTGCCACATTGAATGACTTGATACTTTCAATTACCAAGATTAGTCATAATTCTCAATTCTCAATTCTTAATTCTCAATTCTCATGGCAGGCCGAGCCCGACGACATTCGTCCCATCCCTGATGCTGCTGAGGCCGCACTGTCGCCCGAGGACACCAAGACCAACGACCAACTGTACCTGACAGGTCTGCATCTGGAGCAGTACCGTCATGCCACATGGAGTGCCCTCGACTACTACGAGGAGGCCTTGCGCCGCGACCCCAATGATGTGCGCTGCCTGAACCAGACCGGTTTGTGGTACCTGCGCCGTGGACGTTTCGACAAGGCAGAGTGCTATCTGCGTAAAGCCGTAAAGATATGGCAGAAACGTAATCCCAATCCCTACGATGGCGAGGCCATCTTCAACCTGGCTCTCTGCCTGAAATACCAAGGGTTGGCAAATAATTCTCAATTCTCAATTCTCCGCTCGGCCGAAGGACGCTTGCTACCAACGGGACGCAAGAATTCTCAATTAAGCGAGGCCTACGAACTCTTCTGGAAATCCACATGGAACAAGGCATGGGCCGATGCCGGCTATTTCGAGGCTGCTTGCATCAGTACGGCGCAAGGTCGATATGAGGATGCACTCGATGAGTTGAACCGTTGCCTCATTTTCAATAGTTGCAACCACAAGGCTTGTGCGCTGAAGGCTGCCGTTCTTCGTCTGCTTGACAGGAAAGATGAGGCGCTGGCGTGGATTGAGAAGAGCCTGCTGTCAGACCACTTTAATTACGGCTGCCGTTATGAGAAGTATCTGCTGACAGACATCGACACGCTGACGCCATTGATGCGTAATAGTAGTCATAACTACGATGAACTGGCACTGGATTATTTGCAGGCAGGACTTTCTGATGAGGCTTGTGCAATATGGGAAATCGCGATCAGTGAAGGTGCAACAAGTCCGATGACTTATTATTACTTAGGCCGTTATGAGGAAGCCGAACAGACTGACTCTGCCTACTGTTTCCCCAACCGCCTGGAGGATGTGGTGGCATTGGAGACGGCAAAGAAACAGAATCCTCATGGTGCGAAGGCCCCCTATTATCTGGGCTGTCTGTATTACGACAAGCGTCAGTATGACCTTGCCATCGAGAACTGGGAACAATCGGCACGTCTTGACCCTTCGTTCCCCACCGTTTGGCGCAACCTCGCATTAGCGCGTTTTAACAAGCAAAACAAACAAGAAGAGGCGTTAGAGTATATGGAAAAAGCCTTCCGTCTGGATGAGACGGACAGTCGCATACTGATGGAACTCGACCAACTCTATAAGCGTCTGCAAAAGCCACATCAGCAGCGTCTGGACTTCCTGCAGAAATATCCGCTGTTGATAGCCCAGCGCGATGACCTCGTGTTGGAAGAGATTACCCTGCTCAATCAATTAGGACGCTATGAAGAGGCCATGTATAAACTTGACGCTCACCAGTTCCATCCCTGGGAGGGCGGTGAAGGCAAGGTGCCTGCGCAGTATCAGTTCTGCAGGATTGAACAAGCGAAGCAACTCATGAAGATGCGAGGGACGAGAGACGATGGCCATGGTACGAGGTGCGAAGTTCGAGGTACGAGGTGCGAGGTGAAAGATGCGAAGCGCCTGCTTGAGGAGTGTCTGGTTTATCCACCTCACCTTGGTGAGGGTAAACTCTACGGTGCGCAGGATAATGACATCCTCTATTTCCTCGGACGCTATGAAGAGGGCACCGTAGGTCCCACCGAGCCCGCTGCCGCTATGTACTACAACGATGCCAAACCCGACAAAATCTTCTATGCCGCACTTTGCTATCGCAAGTTGGGCCAGGAGGACAAGGCACGCGGTCTTTTCCATAAACTTTTGAACTACGGCAAACAGCACATCTTTGATCATGCGACGATGGACTATTTCGCCGTCTCGCTGCCCGACTTGCTCATCTGGGACGACTCTTTAGATACTAAGAACCGCATCCACTGTCTCTACATGTTGGCTCTGGGCTATTACGGCTTGGGCGAGAAGGAAAAAGCCATGCAATACCTGGAAGAAGCCAGAAACTTGGATATTAACCATATAGGTATTCAGGCATTTTTTTCATTCATCATGATGGAAAATAAAAAATAAGTAGTACCTTTGTGCCCAAACATAATAAAATGCAGACAATCATGAAAAAAATCCTCCTGCTGCTACTGGCGATGCTCGCATCCGTCAACATCAGCGCACAAACCAAACGAGTCGCCATCCTCGGCGACTCATACTCCACATTCGAGGGCGCTATCCCAGAAGGAAATGCCATCTGGTATTTCAAACACAACAACCCCAAACACACCGACGTAAACCGAGTCGAACAGACATGGTGGTCACTGCTAATACAGCATAAAGGATGGTTATTGGAGAAAAACAACTCCTACAGCGGTTCTACCATCTGTAACACAGGCTATGACAAAAAAGACTACACCGAACGATCCTTTACCACACGCATGTACGACCTCGGCAATCCCGACATCATCTTTATCTTCGGCGCAACCAACGACAGTTGGGCCCATTCCCCCATCGGCCAGTTCAAGTACGAAGATATCACAAAGGACGATTTGTGGAGTTTCCGGCCGGCCATGGCCTATATGCTGGATTGGATGACGAAGAATTATGCGACGTCGGACATCTATTTCCTGTTGAACGATGGATTGAGCAAAGAGGTTACTGAGTCTTCGAAACTCATATGCGAGCACTATGGCGTGAAATGTATAGCACTGAACGGCATCCACAAAATGGCAGGGCATCCTTCAGTCAAAGGCATGCAGCAGATTGCAGATCAAGTGGAGAAAGGTATGAAGCCTACGGTGACATGGGACCGTCACAGTCTGATGCTCGACGGACGTCGTGTCTGTCCGGTGATGGGCGAGGTGCACTATTCCCGCATCCCTGCTAATGAGTGGAAGGACGAGGTAAGAAAGATGAAAGAGGGCGGCGTGACAATCATTGCCACCTACGTGTTCTGGAGTCATGTGGAGGAAGAAGAGGGCATCTTCCGTTGGGACGGACAGCGCAACCTGCGCCAGTTCCTTGAGATATGCCGTGAGGAAGACATGCCCGTGGTGCTGAGGCTGGGGCCGTTCTGTCATGGGGAGGTGCGTAATGGCGGCATTCCCGACTGGATGTTCTCGAAAGGCTGTAAGATGCGCGACCGAAACAGTGTGTTTCTCAGTTATGCTGAGAAATTATACCGCCAGATCTTTACCCAGGTGCAGGGGCTGCAGTGGAAAGACGGCGGTCCGGTCATTGCCGCACAGTTTGACAATGAATATCGCGGACGCGGCGAATACCTGATGGCGCTGAAGCAGATAGCCCTCAATATCGGTTTCGACCTGCCGTTCTACACCCGTACTGGCTGGCCCGAACTGAGCACCCCGGTGCCCTTTGGCGAGATGCTGCCCCTCTATGGCGACTATGCCGACGGCTTCTGGGATAAAGAAATCACCGAAACTTGCGGCAACTACTATAAGGCGTTCAACTTCAAGGGCTTCCGCTCGTCGACGGCCATCGGTACCGACCTGCTGGGCAAGCAGGAGGAGAAAATCAACAAGGGCGACGAGCAGTATCCTTACTTCACCTGCGAACTGGGTGGCGGCATGGCTACGGCCTATCACCGCCGTCCATATGTCTATTCTGAGGATGCATATAGCATGGCTCTTGTGAAACTGGGCAGTGGCTCTAACCTCTTAGGCTACTATATGTATCATGGCGGAACCAATCCCGAGGGAAGACTGTTTACGCAGAATGAATGTCAGACATCGCCAGGAACAGCCAACAACGACCTGCCCGTCTGTACTTACGATTTTCAGGCACCCATAGGAGAGTTCGGACAGACTTATCCGCATTACTATATGCTGCGTCCGCTGCACCTGTTTATGCACGACTACGGTCAGGTGCTGGCTCCAATGGAGGCACAGTTCCCTGCCCAGCAGGACTTGAAGAAAGGCGATGACAGCCAGTTGCGCTGGGCGGTGAGAAGCCATGGGGCTTCCGGCTTCATCTTCGTCAACAACTATGAGCGTCTGCAGAACCTCACGGCAAAAAAACATGTAGAGTTGGATGCCTGTGGCGTGAAACTGCCAGCAATCACGATTCCTGCCGGATGCATGGCTATCTTCCCTGTAAACGTCGATGGCATCAGGTATGCAACAGCACAGTTGGTGGCCAAGCGCAACGGCAGGATATATATGATGCAGATACCTGACATACCAACCACCATCTGTATGCAGAACGGCAAAACACTGAAGAATGTCAAGGCCAGGGGGATGGAGAAACCCGTTGTAGGCAATATCTATCTGCTGACAAAGGACGATGCAGAGCACCTTTTCCTGAATGAGACAAGCCATGAGGACATTGGCCTTGGTGCCAATTGTGTGAAGATGAAAGAAGCAGGTATATTGCGCACCATCAAGAAGGGTAAGGCAAATGTGGCTGAGGCACCTGAAGAAAGCGACTGGGAACAGGCTGCCGTCTACAAGATCACGGTTCCTACAGAGGCGGTTACGAAATACAAGCGTCTGCTCTCCATCGAGTATCAGGGCGACTGCGCCCGTCTCTATGCAGTCTCTCAACCCTCCACTCGGCCCAACGGGACGCTTGCCCAAGCAAGAACAATCACCCAAGAGCAGAAGATACTGATAGCAGACAACTTCCAGTACGGTCGGCCGTTCCTTTATGGCCTGTGGCGACTGCCAGAAGGCGTGACGGAACTGGAACTGCGCATACTGCCTATGCAGGAAAACGAGCCTGTCTATCTGCCACGCGAGGCCGATAAGACACCAGGAGAAAGCGTCAAAAAAATAGAAATAACATATAACGGTCTTTAAGCATGAGAAAATTTTTCTTTGCAATCACATTTTTCTGTACTATAAGCCTGCATGCCCAACAGGTGATGGATCTGGCTGGTGCATGGGATTTCGCCTTGGGCGACTCCACCCGCTACAAAGACTATGTGTTGCTGCCTGGCTCCATGCTGACCAACGGCAAGGGCAACGATGTGGACATAAACACACGGTGGACTGGCTCACTCTATGACTCCAGTTTTTTCTTCAATCCCTATATGGAGCCATACCGGCAGAAGGGACGGATGAAATTTCCGTTCTTCCTCACCCCCGAAAAGCATTATGTAGGGAAAGCATGGTATAAGCGCAATATCTATGTGCCCAAAGACTGGGGCAACCAACGCATCACACTCTTCCTGGAACGCCCGCATATAGAGACCACCGTTTACATCAACGGCAAGGAAGCAGGACACGAGATGTCGCTCTCCACCCCCCATCGCTACGATGTGACCAAATATATCAACACTGGTGAGAGCAACGAGATTGCCATCTGCGTGTACAACGGCATAGAGAATGTTTGCGTGGGACAGGACTCACACTCCGTAACCGACCAGACGCAGGGTAACTGGAATGGCATCACGGGGCGCATAGAACTGCAGGCGCAGTGGAAGAAACTGAATATCAGACATGTGCGCATCCTGCCAGACATTGCCTTGCGGATGGTCTGCGTCGAGGTCTTTTTGGAGAATCACGTCGACGGCTTGCGTTTCTTCCCGATGAACGATTATTACGTGGCGGCCAGCATCGCCCCGATAAAAGGACGGCAGGTAGGACATACCATCCGTAACCTGTCGGCAGATGCTGAGGGGAAAAGGCTAAAGTTCCTCTTTATGCTCGACGACCAAGTACAACTGTGGGATGAATTCCATCCAAACCTCTACCGGCTGACCATCGAGGCCGGCGAGGATGTCTATGAGACACAGTTCGGCCTGCGTGAGATTGCTATCCGCGACCGGCAGTTCTATATCAACGGCCGGCCGCTGTTCCTGCGCGGCACGGTAGACAACTGCTGTTTTCCAGAGACAGGCTATCCGCCCACCGACGAGGACGAGTGGATGCGTATCTTCAAGAAATGCAAGCAATACGGCATCAACCATGTGCGATTCCATAGTTACTGCCCACCCGATGCTGCCTTCTGTGCAGCCGACCGTGTGGGTATCTACCTCCAGCCCGAGGGTCCGTCATGGCCTAACCACGGGGTCAAGTTACGTCGGGGACAGAAAATCGACCAGTATCTGCTGGAGGAGTCGAAGCGCATCATTGACGAGTACGGTCATCATCCCTCGTTTGTCATGATGGCAGCCGGCAACGAGCCGGCCGGCGACTGGGTGGCTTATTGCAACGACTGGGTAAAACAGATGCACGATTATGACACCACGAAGGTGTATTGCGGTGCCAGCGTTGGTGGTGGATGGGCCTGGGACGACGGCTCGGAGTATCATGTCAAGGGTGGTGCACGCGGACTGGACTGGGATAGGCATGCTCCCTCGTCGGACGATGACTACTATGCCCAAATAGAGCGTCCCCGCAACTTTAAACCCTCCACAGCGGTAGCCGCTCGGCACTCTGCGACGCTTTCACAAAGCGTAGCGACTGAAAGAAATTCCTCCCTCCTCCCTCCTCCTTCCTCCCTTAACACCTCTCCCATCATCGCCCATGAACAGGGACAGTGGTGCGCATTTCCCGACTTCAGGGAAATATCGCAATACACGGGGGTATATAAAGCCCGAAACTTCGAGATATTCCGTGACCTGCTGCGCGATAATGGCATGGAGCCGATGGCGGAGAAGTTCCTTATGGCCAGCGGACACCTGCAGACACTCTGCTATAAATATGAGATAGAGCGTAACATGCGCACCAAAGACTATGCCGGCTTCCAGTTGCTGGGGCTCAACGACTACAGCGGTCAGGGCACTGCACTCGTCGGTGTGCTCAACGTGAACTGGCAAGAGAAAGGCTACTGTACTGCCCGCGACTGGCGTGAGTTTTGTTCGCCTATGGTTCTGCTGGCCCGTTTTCCAAAGTTTGTGTACACCAACGACGAGATACTACACGTACCCGTCGAGGCCATGAACGCGCTCTATGGCGACCTGATGAAATGCCCGTTTATCTACGAGGTTTGGCAGAACGACTCCCTGCTCTTCGCCAGCAGCGACACACTGATCGTCGACACGCTCCTGATAGGCAAGAACAACCACGTAGGCACCATCGACCTGCCACTGGCAGGCGTCTCAGAGCCAGCAAAAATGACACTGTATGCACATTTAGGCAATCTGGTGCACAATCACTGGGATTTCTGGGTGTACCCGGTGGAAATGGGAAATGAGACATTAGAAATGAGAAATGAGGAATCAGGAATGAGGAGTGATAATAGCCTCTATATTGCTGATTCCCTCGATGCCCATGCCTTGAAAGTTCTGAAGAAAGGCGGCAAGGTGCTGCTCACGGCTGCCGGCAAGGTAACGCTGGGCAGCGACGTAAAACAGACCTATCTGCCCGTCTTCTGGAACACCTCCTGGTTTAAGATGCGCCCGCCCCACACTACCGGAGCCTATATCGACAAGAACCATCCGCTATTCAGGCACGGCTTCCCCACCGACGACTGGAGCAACCTCAACTGGTGGGAACTGCTGAACAAGGCGCAGGTGATGAACCTCATGGAACTGCCCCGGGACTATCAGTCCCCCATACAGCCCATCGACACATGGCATGTCTCGCGCAAACTGGGCATGCTCATTGAGGCACGTGTACTGAAAGGCCGTCTGCTGATGACGACCATGGACATCACCTCCGACCTGGACCATCGTATCGTAGCCCGGCAGATGCGGCAGGCCATCCTTTCGTATATGCAGAGCGATGATTTCCAGCCAGCCACAACACTGTCGCCGGAAGTCGTCCGCGACTTCTATATTCGCCAGGCGCCGCCAGTAAACATGTTTACCAACGACTCGCCCGACGAACTGAAGCCGAAACTAAACAACTAGTTTATATACCTATCAGCACTGTATGCCATTGAGGGTTTCCTTCCAGCGGGCGTATGCGGCGAGATACGCCTCGCGGTCTTGCTGGCATGGCTCAATGACCTGTAGTTTTTCAAGAGTGGCAAAGGCCTCGTTGTGATCCTTATAGATGCCTGCACCCATGCCTGCACCCTTGGCGGCACCCACAGAGCCGTCGGTCTCGTAGAGTTCGATGGTGGCTCCGCTGACACCCGCCAGTGTGTTACGGAACAGGGGCGAGAGGAACATATTGGCCTTGCCGGCATGAATCTTCTTAATGTCCATTCCCATCTGCCCCATAATCTCCATGCCATAGCAGAAGGAGAAAACGATACCTTCCTGGGCAGCACGGACAAGATGGGCACGGCTGTGCTTGTTGAAGTTCACGCCATGGATGCTGCACCCTAACTCCTTGTTCTGGAGCACACGCTCGGCACCATTGCCGAAGGGCATGATGCAGACACCATCGCTGCCGATAGGAGCCTGGGCAGCCAGGTCGTTCATCTCAGCATAGCCCATGTCGAAGGTCACGTTGCGGTGCATCCAGGCGTTGAGGATGCCCGTACCGTTGATACAAAGAAGCACGCCGAGGCGCGGATTGGCAGCATCGTGGTTGACGTGGGCAAAGGTGTTCACACGGCTCTTCGGGTCATAACCCACCTCGCCCAGCACGCCATAGACCACGCCACTGGTGCCTGCCGTGGCTGCGATCTCACCCGGTTCGAACACGTTGAGCGACAGGGCGTTATTAGGCTGGTCGCCACCACGATAGGTGATGGGCGTGCCTGCCTTCAGGCCCAGTTCTGCAGCAGCAGCCTCGCTGACGACACTCTGCTCGGAGAACGTTGGCACGATATCGGGGATAAATGAGGCGGGGATACCGTAGTAGTCGAGCAGGAACTGAGCCACCCGGTTTTCCTTGAAGTCCCAGAACATGCCTTCGGAGAGTCCGCTCACCGTGGTATTGGCCACACCCGAGAGGCGCAGAGCCAGATAGTCGCCAGGCAGCATCACCTTATATATATTATTATAGAGGTCGGGCTCATTTTCCTTCACCCAGGCCAACTTGGCAGCGGTGAAGTTGCCGGGCGAGTTGAGCAGATGGCTGAGACACTGCTCGCTACCCAGTTCACTGAAAGCCTTCTCACCGTATGGCACGGCACGCGAGTCGCACCAGATAATAGCAGGACGCAGGGGCTTCAGGTCTCTGCCCACACACACCAGTCCATGCATCTGATACGAAATGCCAATGGCAGCGATGTCGTTGCCCTTTGCACCACTCTCAGCCATAATCTTCTGGAGCGCGAGTTTGGCATACTGCCACCAGGAATCGGGTTCCTGCTCGGCCCATCCAGCCTTGACGGCCATGATAGGTGCCTCCTTCTCAGGAAAGAAAGCAGAAGCCACACACTTGCCGTTATCGGCATTTACCAACGATGCCTTCACAGACGAACTGCCCACATCGAAACCTAAAAGATACCTCATTGGAAAAACTTAAACTTAAAATTAAAAACTACTAAACTATATACGTGTAAAACGATTATTCACCTAAATTATTTTTCGTAAAAGAAAAAAAATGCATCTTTGTCGTTTTTTTTCCACACATTTTGAGGTCAATTAAAATATTTTTCTTACCTTTGCACGGAAAAGTAACAAACCATGAGATTTTAAAAACTTATTCATATATGAAAAAAAAGATTCTTATCCTTGATGACAAAGAGACAATCGCAAAGGTGCTCTCTATCTATTTGATGAGTGATTATGACGTGCAATGGCTACCGGACGGCCTGCAAGGCGTGAAATGGCTACAGGCAGGCAATACGCCCGACCTGATTATTTCCGACATCCGCATGCCGGGCATGCGAGGCGATGACTTCCTGGAATGGATCAAGCAGAACGAACTGTTCCGCCACATCCCCGTCATCATGCTTTCAAGCGAAGACTCTACAAGCGAACGCATCCGCCTGCTGGAGATTGGTGCCGAGGACTATATCGTGAAGCCATTCAACCCCATGGAACTCAAGATTCGCGTCAAGAAGATTCTGCCGAATTAAGACGTTGAACAATGAACGTTAAAAATAAAATGTAGAGCGTGGAATTCTGACCAATGATAGGAGTCATTTATTTAGGAAGCAATCCCCAGTCGGAAGAACGTCTGAAATATCTGCCCGGCAGACAAGTCAAGTTCACCAGCAGTTACCTGGAGGCCGCAGAGATGTGCAAGGCGCACAAAGCATACGACCATTTCGTTATTTTTTTCGAAAAGAGCGTACAGGCCGAGGACGTAACAGCCATCACCTTTCTTCGCCAGAACTGTGATGGCCTATACATTATTCTGCTCACTGCCGAACTCGACGATGACGAAAGGAACATCTATCAGCACTGCGGCATCAACGACACGCTCGACATCCACTCTTCCGTAACTGTACTGAGCAAGAAACTGCAGTTTATCTGCGACAGGGAAGACATCCTATTTGACACCAAGATAACCAAAAAACGCGTTCTCCAGTTTAAGATTCCATTCTGGAAACGTGCCTTTGACATCGTATTCTCCCTGCTGGCCATCATCATCTTGTCGCCTATAATGATTATTACGGCCATCGCCATCAAGATGGAGAGCAAGGGGCCGGCCATGTTTAAGTCCAAACGGGTAGGCACTAACTACCAGATATTTGACTTCCTGAAATTCCGCTCGATGTACACCGATGCCGAGAAACGACTGAAGGAACTCAGCAAAGCCGGTAACCAGTATGCCAACCAGCAAGAGCAGGACAACAGGGTCATCACCTCGCCCCTGGGTGCCGAGGCAGAAAAGGAGATGGAGGCCAAGGGCGTGGAGTCGGAGATGATGATCAGCGACGAGGAGGTGATGCTTATCGGCGATGACTTTGTTGTGGCAGAAAGCGACTTCAGCAAGCAGAAAGAGGAAGATATCAACAATGCCTTTGTGAAAATTGAGAACGACCCCCGCGTCACCAAGGTTGGGCGTATTATTCGCAAGTACAGCATTGACGAGTTGCCCCAGTTGTTCAACATACTGAAAGGCGACATGTCGGTGGTTGGCAACCGCCCGCTCCCCCTCTATGAAGCCGAGAAACTGACAGCCGACACCAGCATAGACCGCTTCATGGCTCCCGCTGGTCTTACCGGCCTGTGGCAGGTGGAAGAGCGCGGAAAGGGAGGCACCATGTCGGCCGACGAGCGCAAACTGCTTGACATCAAGTATGGGCAGACCTATAGTTTCACCCTCGACATGAAGATTCTGTTCAAGACCATCTTTGCTTTCGTACAAAAAGACAACGTATAAAACAATACGCAATGCATAATTCATAATGCTTAAATATCAAGAATACATGTTTAAGAAAATCCTTTCCATCATAACCATCTTTTCCATCTGTGCCCTCGCCAAGGCGCAGACGGCCGACGACAGCGGCATCAGTGCAGGATTCTTCGACTCCAGCCAACAAAAGGACATCAACTTCTCGGAGTTTAAACTGCCACCACTGGCCGTGCTCTTTGAAAACGCAAAGGCTAATCCAAACATCCTGCAACTGGCCAAGCAACAGGAGATAGCACAAGCCGAAGTAGTAAAACAGAAAAAGCACATCTTCTCCTACGTCAGCGGCCATGCAGGTTATAGTTACGGCAAGTCGGACATCTGGAGCGGAGCCCAAGGGTCGGGCTATGGTCAAGGTATGGTATGGCAGCCTCACGCCTCCGAGCAGAGTTACTGGAATGTTGGTGTAAATGTGAGCGTACCCTTGGAGGACATTTTGGACCTGGGTCATTCCGTCAAACGCAAGCGCCTGCTCGTAGAGAACGCGCAAATCCTGAAAGACGCGGCCTACGACCAGTTGAAACTGCAGATTGTAACCATCTATATACGCATTACCAACAACCTCGCAGCCCTGAAGACTGCCGGCGAAAATGCTGCAGCCTACCAAGGTGCCAGTTCCTTGAACGAGGTTGAGTTCCATCATGGTAACATGGAAATTGAAGGCTATGCCTATACAGGTTTGCAGACACAGGCTGCTGTCGGAACTTATCAGGGATTGCTAACCCAAATTACAACGGACATTGTGACGCTGGAAATCCTTACCCACACGCCCATTATCACCAATACTACCACAGAGATTACGCTTGACTCTACTGTAGAGAAATCCAAGAAACAGATAGCCAGGGAAAACAAAGCTGTGGAAAAGCGTATCAAGAAAGCCGTGGAAGAAGAAGAGAAATTGGAGAAAGAGCATGCCAGGCAAGAGGCAAAAGAAGCCAAACAGGCAGAGAAAGAGGCTAAAGCCGCCAACAAAGTAAAAACTTCCAAATAATAATAACCTCAAAACAATTTTGACAACATGGATATATTCAGATATTTAGTCCGGTTCCTATACAAGATCAGGTGGTATCTCATCATCCTGCCAATGATAGCCCTTGTGGTGGCATGGTTCCTTACCCGCAACATGGAGCGCATCTACGATGCCAATACAACCATTTATACGGGTATGATAACCGGCTATAACATTGAAGGAGGGTCTGGTATTGCTGGCGGCAATGCCCAGACCAACATCTCTAACCTCATTATCATCATCCAGAGCGACAACACCATCCATGAAGTGGCGCTAAGGCTGTTTGCACGCTGTATGATGTACGGCAATCCCAATAAGGACAACAACTACATCTCTGCCGAGCACTTCCGTCTTCTGAACGCCAGTGTGCCGCCTGATGTCAAGGCACTGATCAATCCCAACAACGAACTGGACACTTACAGGAACCTGAAGGCATACGAGCGCCCCTCTCAGGACAACTACCTATTTGGTCTGATGAACTATCATCCCTATTTCGGCATTAACAGCATTACAAGCCGGCTGAAAGTACAAAAATTTGAGAATAGCGATATTATTGACATTTCCTATTCCGCCAACGACCCTGGTGTATGTTATAACACGCTTGACATCCTGAATGAAGTGTTTGCTAATCAATACCAGCAGTTGCGCTATGGTGAGACGCTGAATGTGATTAAGTTTTTCGAAAAGGAGGTCAAACGCCTCTATCGTAACCTGACAAGTGCAGAAAACGACCTGATTAAATATAATGTCAAGCACCGCATCATCAACTACGACGAACAGACAAAACAACTGGCCAGCCTGGAATCCCAACAGCAGAACAAAGATAATGAACTACGCATGAATATGGCCACCACCGAGGCGCTTATAGCCTACCTAAAGCGGCAACTCGGTGACAGGGCCAAGATTATAGAATCTAACCAAGAGTTCTCATCGCTTGTGCGCGACATCACACGCCTACAGTCACGTATCGCTAACCTCAAACTGATGAGCAGCGAGAATGGCGGCAACAATAACGAAGCACAGATAGAATTGGCTAAGGCTGAGCGACAATTGAACATCACCACTAAAAAAGTCAAGGAACTGACACAAGTAATTGAAGCATCCAATTACAATACGGACACGGGCGTAAAATCAGCCGACCTCATTGAGCGATGGCTGGAACAGGTCATCCTGTTGGAAAAGACAAGAGCCGAAATCAATGCCCAGGACATCATGAAGGCCAACATCGACCGGCAGTTCATCTTCTTCTCACCCATCGGTGCCACGCTCGACCGTAAAGACCGCCATATTGGATTCATTGAAGCCAACTACATGGAGATGCTACGCGCATTAAATGCTGCCCGTCTGCGCCAGCGCAACCTGCAGATGTCAACAGCCGTGCTGCGTGTGCTTAACCCGCCCATGTTCCCCATGAATGCCCAGCCCACCAACCGCATGATGATTCTGCTGGGTGCCTTCATGCTGGCGTTCCTCTTTACTGCGCTCTACTTTATGATTATTGAGATGCTCGACCGCACCTTGCGCGACCGCATGCGCTCCGAGCGTATCACTAAAGTGCCTGTTCTGGGCTGCTATCCCAAGGAAAGCACCCTGCGCTACCGTCGCTTCAACAAGACCATCAGCGACATGGCTCTGCGACAGTTGAGCAAGTCATTGCTGCCGAATTTCAAGGAAGGCCAGCAGAATGTGCTCAACCTGCTCTCTACTGATGCCGCCAACGGCAAGAGTTATCTGGCTCAGGAACTCGAGAACTACTGGCTCGGCATGGGCCTTCAGGTGCGGCGTCTCACCTACGACGAAGACTTCCTGGCCGAAGACAGCCGTTATCTCATGGCTAAGGACATCAAAGACATCTGTCCAGACATCCTGCCCAACGAGATTGCCATTATTGAATATCCGAACTTGGATGACAACACCATACCTTCTGGCCTACTGAACATGGGTACGGTCAACCTCATGGTTACCCGTGCCAACCGCACCTGGAAGGATGTTGACCAGAAAGCCCTGAAAGATGTAGAGACTCGCCTTGAGAACAAGAACAGCCTCTATATGTATCTAACCGAGTCCAGCCGTTATGCCGTAGAGGAATTTGTAGGTCAGTTGCCGCCTTACACGAAGTTCAACAACTTTGTCTACCGCATTTCCCAACTTGGCCTGACCGCCACGGAAAATAATCACGCCAAATAGCAGGCCGCGATGAATAGTTCGGCATATAACAGCAGCCTGACAAACGTGGGTGGAGGAAGAGCGATTTTGCTCTTTCTCCTGTTTGCGTTGGCTCTTTATATGTTCTTCCATGCAGGTTTTTCGATGTTCGCCATCGTATGCCTCATTCCCGTCATTGTCATTATCACCATCATCACGCTAAAGAAGCCACTGTTCATTTTTTGGACATTGACCTGCATCAACTATCTGGTACAATGGAAGAATTTCCCAAGTACAGGTATTCCGATGTCAATGTACAACGAAGGGATGGAGTTGCTGCTACTTGCTTTGGCTATTATTAACATAAAAGAGATTAAATCGGAGAGGATACTGAACCTCATGTTCCTGGCATTGACAGTATGGTGTACATTCTGCACACTGGAACTACTCAACGACTCCTGTAACCTTGGTATACAGTTCGGGGCATGGTACACTGGAGCCCGCGCGATGGCTTTCCAGTTAATGTATGCCTTCCTGGTATTCAGCCTATACATCAGCAATCCAAACGTGCTGGTCAAGTATCTAATGCTGTGGGCTGCACTGTCACTATTTGCGGCCTTCTGGGTATGGAAGCAGCAACAGTTCGGCTTTACCGACGAAGAAAGTATCTTTATCAATGGCCGTGGAAGAAGCACTCACATCATTAATGCGGGCACCACCATACGCTACTTTTCCGTGATGAGCGATGCAGCAAACTTTGGCGTGAATATGGCAGCAACAGCCGTTGCTTTCATTATCTTTGCCATAACCAGCAAAATCAAAAAATATAGAATTGTTTTTCTCATCACAGGACTGGCTTGCTTATGGGCAACATTTCCATCAGGAACACGAACAGCCACATTCTGTTTCTTTGCAGGCATAGCCACATACGTTGTACTCTCCAAGTCATTCAAGATTGCCATCCCTGTTGCCATTGTCTTTGCCTTGGCTTATTTCATCCTGGCATTCACTACAATTGGCAATAGCAACGCTTCTGTACGACGTATGCGTTCAGGTTTCAACAAGAATGATGCTTCAATGGGTGCACGTGCCGACAACCAGAAGGTGATGAAGAAACACCTGGCAGAAGCCCCATGGGGCATTGGCATTGGTATGGGTATGGACAACGTACCAGCCAATAACAAATGGCGAAGGATGGCAACCATCCCACCAGACTCCGAATACATGTTTATCTGGATTCGCACAGGCAGGATTGGCATGACTCTCTTTATCATTACCACAGCATTGATGTTCTGTGGTGCCTGCTGGATAGTGCTTTTCAAACTGAAAAGCAAATCGCTACGAGGCATTGGGGCAGGATTCTGTTGTGCTTTTGTTTCGTTACAACTTGGTGGCTATGCCAACCAGGTCTTGATGCAATTCCCCAACTGCCTGCTGTTCTATGGAGGTCTGTCTATGGTCTATGGTCTTCCGCTCTATGAAAAGGAATGGATAGAGCATGAGGAGAAACTGCTGGCTGCCCAAGCGGAAAAGAAACGTATGAAAGAGGAAAAAAGAAAGAATTCAAGAGTTAAGACTTGGCTCACTTGGAAATAAAAATCTCAATCATCACCATCAATTACAATGGTCTGATAGACACCTGCGCATTGATAGATTCTATTACCTTCGACGATACCCTGGAGGTAATTGTAGTTGACAATGGTTCGAAAAAAGACGAAGCCACCATCATCGAGCAGCGCTACCCTCACGTAACCGTTGTCAGAAGCCCCCAAAATCTTGGCTTCGCCGGCGGTAACAACCTCGGCATACAGGCTGCCCACGGCAAATATCTCTTCTTCATTAATAACGATACTATCATTAGAGGTGAGGGCGGAGAGATGAGAGGTGAGAGCATACTCCAGCCATTGATCGACCGTCTGGAATCGTCTGATAAGATTGGCATGGTGTGCCCGAAGATTCGTTTTGCCTGGGGCACCAATCCCATACAGTTTGCAGGCTATACGCCCCTTTCTTCCGTCACCATGCGCAACCGTGGCATTGGCTGCGGCGAAGAAGACCACGGGCAGTACGACATTCCCCACCCCACTCCATACGCGCATGGCGCCGCCATGATGGTAAGACGCGAGGCCTTGGAAAAGGTTGGCATGATGCCAGAGTGCTACTTCCTCTATTATGAGGAGTTGGACTGGTCGATGATGTTCACACGCTCAGGCTATGAGATCTGGTACGAGCCACGCTTCACCATCTATCATAAGGAAAGTCAGGCCACAGGCCAGAACAGCCCGCTGAAGACCTACTACCTGACACGCAATCGTCTGCTCTTTGCCCATCGCAACATCCCCATACCCCGACGTTTTCTTACCTACCTTTACCTCATGGGCTTAGTGTCACTGCGCGACATTGTCAAGCACATCATTCAAGGGCGAAAAGACTTGGCTGCGTCAGTCACCAGAGGCCTCAGAGACTTCATAAAACGGCCAAAAGAATAATTATATTTGCATTTATTTTGATATTTAGAACAAAAGTATTATCTTTGCAACACATTAAGCATAATTGTGAATTATGAACTTCTGGTGGATACTCTATATCATTGATATTCTACTGTTTGTGCCCGTAGCACTGACAGTTGGCTACCTCCTGTTCTTTGCCATCGCCGCCATGTTCAAGTCAACAGGTGAACAGAAAAAGGCAAAGCAGCAAAAACGGTACATCATATTGATACCTTCGTACAAAAGCGACAAGAAAATTCTGGAGACAGTCAACTCCATATTAGGACAGACCTATCCCCAGCGCAATTTCGATGTCGTAGTTATCTCCGACCACCAGAACGAAATTATTAACATGCGACTGGCCCAACTGCCCATCACCCTGCTGACACCCAACTTTGAGAGGAGCACCAAGGTAAAAGCCCTACAGTATGCCATTCTCAACCTGCCTCAGTTCAAGATCTATGATGCTGTCATCTTGCTCGATGCAGGCAATCTGGTAGACCCCGAATTTCTGGAACAAGTCAACGATGCCTTCGAGTCGGCCGGTACGAAAGCCATCCAGACCCATCGCATGGCCAGGAACCTGGATACGCCTATCGCACGTATGGATGCCGTCTTTGAGGAGATCAACAACTCCATCTTCCGTCGCGGCCATCTGGCCGTTGGCCTGTCGTCGGCCCTCAACAGTTCCGGCGCCGTGTTCGACTTCCTCTGGTTCAAGCGTAACATCATGAAGATACGCACATCTGTAGGCGAGGAAAAGGAACTGGAAGCCCTGCTGCTGCGCGAAGGCATCTATATCGACTACTTTGACCATATCCACGTCTACGACGAGAAGACACGCCTGGTGCGCGACTTCAACAACCAGCGCGGCCGCTGGACCTATATCCAGTTACACAATTTGCTCAACAACATCCGCTTCCTTCCAATTGCCATGATGAACAGCCAGTACGACCTGATGGATAAAATCCTGCAATGGATGCTTATTCCACGCACCATCATGATGGGATTCATCGCCATCATGAGTATTGTCCTGCCGTTCATCTATTTCACACTGGCCATCAAATGGTGGGTCATTGCTGCCATTGCCTTGTTTGCCTATTCGCTGGCCACGCCCGACTATCTGGTGGGAAAAGACTGGGACAAGGATTTCCTGCGTGCGCCCCTCATCACCATCGGAGCCATCTACAACATCTTCCGTGCAGGCAGGGACGAGGCCGGCAACCGTCTTGATGCCTTCAGCCATCTGGTGCAGAAAGTGAAATACAAAGGGAGAAGGAAGTGAACATCCATACGATTATAAGCCTCATCAACATGCTGCTATGGATTATCATGGCAGCCAACATCCTCTACATCCTGTTCTTTGCACTGGCATCAATGTTGCCGGGAAGAGAAGGGGGGAGAAAGAAGAAGGGGGTAAGGAGTATGGAGAAAGGAGAAGGAATGCCATCGTTCCTCGTTTTTTTTCCCGCTTACCATGAAGATGCAGTCATCATCAATTCCGTAGAGACATTCCTCAAGCAGGACTATCCCAAAGACCGCTATGAAGTAGTAGTTATCTCTGACAATATGAGCGACGATACGAATACAAAGTTGGCATCGTTGCCCATCACCCTGCTGCAACCGCAGTTTGAAAAAAGCAGCAAGGCAGCAGCACTGCAGTATGCAATTCACAATTCTCAATTCTCAATTCACAATTCTCAATTCATCGTCATTCTTGACGCCGACAATGTGGTGGGCACAGATTTCCTGAAACGGCTCAGTGAGATAGCAAACAAGGACGAGGCCATCCAGTGCCACCGTACTGCCAAGAATGTCAACAACGACATTGCCGCCCTCGACGGACTGAGCGAGGAAATCAACAACAGCATCTTCCGTCGCGGTCACAACCGCATCGGCATGTCGTCGGCGCTCATCGGCTCGGGCATGTGCTTCAACTATGAATGGTTCAAGAACCATGTCGATCTGCTCGACTCCGCCGTAGAAGACCGTGAGTTGGAAGCCCTGCTCATGAAACAAGGCATTTTCATCCGCTATGCCGAAGACATTCTGGTGATGGACGAGAAGGTGAGCAACAGCGACAATTTCCAGCGTCAGCGCCTGCGCTGGATGACCGGCCAGGTGCAGGCCCTCATGCGCATGCTACCCTACATGCCCAAAGCCATCCTCACCGGCAACATCAACTATATTGACAAGACCGTGCAGCAGGCCCTCATCCCCCGCTCCCTGCTGTTGGTGCTCACCCCTCTCTTCGCCACCCTTTTCACACTTCACACTTCACTCTTCACTCTTCACTCTTCA
>JAFSYY010000033.1 GCA_017455845.1 Prevotella sp.
CAGGTCCATAAATTCTATGTCCTTGCGTTTATACACTCGGTAGTGCATGCCCTCCACCTTGTTGTTCACCTTGGCGCTCACCGGTCCGAATTCCATCTCCAGTCCGCAGCGCTTATACACCTCCTGCAGGTTTGCGCCCACGGGCACCTCCAGTGTCTTTCCGTTATTCCGGCACCTGATTTGTATCGTTCGTTCTTCCATAGTTTTACTTTTTTAGGTTTCAGTTGCAAAGGTAATAATTTGTAAGGAAAGAACAAAATAAAATTGGATTTTTTTGAAATAACAGAGGTGGGTGTTGGGGTGTTTGGGTGAAAAACTTTATTTCGGGCAAAAGCCATGTTTTTGACAAGATGGGCTCTCACCGTTGACGAGATAGGGGCTCGCAAGCAACGAGATACCGCCTCGCAAGCAACGAGGCGGTATCTCGTCAGAAGAATTCTTTAGTCTCTCATCGCGTGAAGGTCTTTACTTGCTTGACGACGGTTGAGAGGCCCATGATGTTGTCGGGGTTATAGATGATGATTTGCGAGCCATTAGAGAGTATCCAGATGTTGCCAAGGGAATCGATGTAGATGCGATAGGCATGGTTGGTGGTGTACTGTTGCTTGTAGGGATTGAAGATGTCTGTCTGGATGGCATCCATGACATGGGTAGAGCCATCGGCGTCAATCTGTACGAAGCGGCTCTTATCCATCCCTGCCGCACCAGTGACGCTGGCAAAGGCTTCACCTTTAGGAGAGATATAGGCGGTGACATACTGCAGGGAGGTGTCCTCGAGCTTGCTCTGTGTGGACCAGCGCATCTCGGGGGTCTCGGTCTTGACGATGCGGATGCCTGCCAGCAGATAAACCTGATTGTCGACGAGCTGTATGCAGCAGGTGATGCCTTTCAGCACGTCGGTGAAGTCGCGTTCCTCGCTGCTGCACTCATAGACATCGCCATTGTTGCGGGCTACCGACGTCTGCCAGCCGTTGGTCTTGAAGATGTCGCCTTCGTCGGTGAGCAGAGCATCGACGAAGCGCACCTCATCGCACTCCTTGACGAGCTTATAGTCGTTCTGGCTGTCATAGACCTTGCAGACTTGACCGACATGCGCCATATAGCGGCCATTGGGCGAGAAGATAATCTTGGCTCCCTTGCCGCCGCCATCGACGGGCGGTATCAGTACCCCACCCTTGAGGACATTTTCGTCATAAGGCGGGTCGGAAATGATTCTTCCGCAGAGGGTGAACGTCTTCTTGCCGTCTCGGACGACGAGTTTCAGACCCTCAGGGCACTGGCCGTAGTCGATGAATGTCTGCTCCTTGCCCTTCAGGTGGAAGTGCTGCTTGAAGAAGTCTATCATGTCAACGCGCCTGAACTTCTCGTAATTCTGGGCTCGATTTCTGGCAGGTGCCCCATTGCCTAAAAATTCTCCCAAGACATTGATGACATCGGAATAGAGCTTCTCGACGTCACCGATTTCCTCACCCGGCACCATGTCGATGAACTGGAAGATGACGCCTACCGACTTGTCATAGGTCTCGTCATAATAGTAGTACTGTTCGTAGTTGAAGCGCAGCGGTGCACCGAAGGCTACCATCATGGGCGATTTCGACATGTCGATGGCCATCATGATGCGCGCGGCCTCCTTTCCCATGAAGGTCGACTCTTCTGCCTTGTAGGAATAGCCGTCCTTGTAGGTGCCGAAAACCATGAGGTTCTGGCCTTTCACCTTCTCCTGCATCTCATTCCAGAGTGCGGCTATCAGTCCTGCCTGGAAGCCGGCATACTCCGTTCCAAGCTTGACGATGGCCTGCGGCTCTCTCTTGTCGAGCACAAAAGACGGTGGCACGCGCCTTGCGGGCAAAGAGCATGAAAGAAAGTAACAGAAAATGTAGTCGCTTCATAGTTGTAGGATGTTTATTTTGATGCAAAGTGAATTTGTTTGTTATTAAAACGCAAAAAACCGCCATTTCATCGCAAACCGCCCTCAGCGGGGTTACGCGCCCTCGGCGTTCATCCAGTCCTTGGCGCTCTGGCCCATGCGCTGTTTGAAGGCCAGGCTGAACGTGCTGTAGCTGCGGTAGCCACTCTCCTGGGCCAACTGCTGGGCAGTGAAGATGCGACCAGCAACAACGGCCTCGCGATAGAGACGCTCGAAATGCTGGATGCGCAACATGTTGATATAGGCATTGTAAGTGGTGTTCTGGCGCGAGAAATACAGGCTGAGATAGGTACGGTTGGTGCCCAGGGCCTGAGCCAGCATGGAGAGCGTCAGGTCGTGCTGCAGGTAGAGCTGAGTAGCCACACAGTTTTCCTTCAGCTCTTGCTCAATCTGATTAATATCGATAGTGAAGGGTGCCGCCTTAGGTTGCTGCGCTTGTGGCTGGACTGGGAGTTCCAACGTCGGCAGCGTCTCCGCGCGCCACAGCAGCAGGACGGTAAGCACGAGTTCGATGACATGTACGAGCCAAAGAGTGACTATCTCGGTGGCGAATAAATAGAGCACAAACAGCAGCATGCAGCTGAGCGCCAACATCTGACTCAGCCATACTTTCTTATTCTCCAGGTCGGCATAATTGTCGTTCAGCCACCGCTCGTATTGTCGGATGGCAAACACCATATATCCGGTAAAGGCCACGCAGACCAATACAAGGTAAGCAACGGCAAACATTATGAGCTGACTGCCGGGAAAAACCATGTACGCTCCCATAAGCAACACAAAGGGTGTCATGGCCGCCACGGCGGGCCACACGGGCCGACGGCGGTCCTGCAGCATAGACAGCAGCATGCCGGCGAAGGTGGTGAACAGCAGCACGCAGTCGAGCATGGCGAGCGCCAGATAGCCTAAGGAATTCTGGCCGCCTGATAAGATGAAGAACAACAGCCACCACGCATGCGCCAAGGTAGATACGCCAAAGAACGCCGCCGTCCAGCGCCGCAAACGCACCGGAGATGTTACGCCTGGCGCAATGGCATTGGCCCGGCGCAACAGCAGATAGAGGGCCGCAATCAGCGGCACCACGCCCGTTACGCCGAAGAGGACGAGAAACAGCACCAACTGTGTAGATGTATGTCCGAGTATTTCCATCTTGGGCACAAAGTTACGAACTATTTCCCAAACCGCCAAACGAAACGGCTATCTTTTTTGGGAGAAAATCACAAAATCACCCATTTCATCGAGAAACCGCCATCTCATCGGAAACAGCCACAAACAAAAAACCGCCGAGTGCATCCTTCGCGGACAGCTCGGCGGTGGAATATAAAGGGGGGAAAAATGTCGTAGGGAAAGTGCCTTACTTTTTCTTGAACATATTGGTCATGCTGTTCAGATAGTCGGTCGGGGTGATGCCGAAGGCGAACTTGAAGGCTTTGTTGAATGCTGCTACATCAGTAAAACCACACATGGCGGGCAGTTCGTCTATCGGGCAGCCCGAGTGCTCCATCAGCAGTTTGGCGGCGTATTCGGCGCGCAGCGAGTTGATGTAGTCGAGCGTCCTGTCGGCCTCCTGGTAGCGCGGCACGAGCCTGCGGAACGTCTCCAAATCGACGTCCATGAACGCGGCCAGCGCCTGTTGGTCGAAGGCGGGGTCGGTGAAGGGTTTCTCCTTATTCACGCGGGCGTCCATTTCACATAGAAGGTCTGACTGCCGTCCGTCTGGGCGGTCTGGACGGTCTTTGCCTTCGGCAGTCGCTCCTTGATCAGCTCTTCCTGCTCATCCAGTGACACAGTCCCTTCGCCCACAATGGCACGATAGTTGTCCAGCGCATTGAGTATGCGTAACAGCTGTTCGTTGCGCCGATGGATAATCTTGTTGTAGCGCAGACCAAAGACTCCGAGCACGAGTAGCAGCACCACGACAAACACCAGTATCATGATGATGGTGTTGGCTTGGGCCAGCGTGTATGCTTGGGCATGGCAGTACTGAGTTGCCCATAACAACAACGGAGCGGTCAGTGCGACTTTCTTTCTCATATTATTATCACTTTAGCAGTCATCGTTTCTGTTGGCAAAGATACGAATAATATTTGAAACATGCGAGCCAAAAAGGCCCGCAAGTGCATTTTTTGTAAATTTCGTAACTTTTTTTGTAAATTTCGTAACTCGAATGGGCCTTATTTTCATGATGTTGAAGAAAAAAACAGGGCAAACGCTTTGATAATTCAAAAAAAAGCGTTATTTTTGCATCCAAAATAGGAGAAAGTAAAAAAAGGAAAGAACTACTATAATCTATATCACGATGAGTATCTGGGTAATTTTCACGCTTTTGGGCTCGCTGGCGCTCCTGATGTACGGCATGAAGTCGATGAGTGAGGCGCTGCAGAAAATGGCCGGTCCGCAACTGCGA
>JAFSYY010000034.1 GCA_017455845.1 Prevotella sp.
CGTTTCAGGCTGCAAATATAATACCATTTTTTGAGTTGCTTTTTCGGCAATCCATTGCAGATTGTTGAATCGAAAACCAGTCAGTTTGAACTGCGTCATTCTTCCTTTTTCGTACCCTCGGAATTATAAAAGTTTAACTCTCAGAAACGGGTTTTGTGGGTTACGATTTAGAGACCTAACTCTCGCACCAATCCGCATCAAGTTGCATTTTCACCTCGTTCCTAAATTCCCCATTCTTCCTCGTATTGCCTTTATTTTACGGTCATTCTGCGTTAATTCTCCAAAATCGCTCGTTTGTTACAACCTTTTTTCGTAACTTTGCAAAAAAAATGAGATTATGTGGATAAAACCCTGGACGATGAAAGAAGGCTTTTTGACAGGAGGAGGCCTTGTCTTTGCCGGACTGATGCTCGAACTGAGTGTCGGCCCTGTGGCGTGGGATGCCTTCCGCTGGCCCGTCAACGGCGTTGTGCTGGCAGGCTTGCTCGCCGTTATCGCCATTATCTTCCTGCTGCGGAAACGGGTGTACGCCCTGCAGTTCATCGGCACGAACAAAGCAGCAATACCTGCCCTGGTCTATGCCGTCGTGCTGACCATCATCATGGGACTGACGCGGCAAGAAGTGAATGGAACGTGGCTGAATAATATGCTCTCGTTCTGGCCCTTTGTGCTCATCTACGTCTATATCGCCGTCATCCTCGGGCAGGTGGTACTTAGACAACTGAAAACATGGGCGGCAGCAAAATTTTCCATTTTCCATTTTCCATTCTCCATTCTCTCCCATTTAGGTCTGTTTCTCGCTATGACACCTGCCCCACTGGGCAATGCCGACATGCAGCGGCTGAAGATGATAACGGTGAAGGGCGAGCCGGAGTGGCGGGCACTGACCTCGCAACAGCAAATTGTGGAGATGCCCATCGCCATTGAACTGAAGGAGTTTATCATGGAGACCTACGACGACGGCTCTCCCCGCCGTTTTGCCTCCGAGGTCCAGATCCTGACACAGACAGGCAAGAACATCCAGACCACCGTCGAAGTGAACAAACCCGTTGAGGTGGACGGCTGGAAGATCTACCAGTATGGCTACGACACGCAGATGGGGGCCATGAGCCAGACAAGCATCCTGGAACTGGTGAGCGACCCATGGCTGCCGCTGGTTTATACGGGCATCTATATGATGCTCGCCGGAGCCGTATGTATGTTCCTCTTTGGCGGGAGAAAGAAAATTGCCAAATCGCCCAATCGTCAAATAAATAGTAAATAGTAAATCGTCAAATAAATCGAAAATCGAAAATTCGTTAATCGTAAATACTCATGGTGTCTTGGGAACAATTCATGTATTTCGCAATAGTAGCAGTGCTGCTGTGGGCCGTGGGTGCCTGGGCAGCATGGCGTGAAAAGACGGCGCTGGCCTATACGTCTACCATCATCGGCCTCGGTGCGTTCTTCAGTTTCATCCTGATGATGTGGATTTCTCTGGAGCGCCCGCCCTTGCGGACAATGGGCGAGACGCGCCTGTGGTACTCCTTCTTCCTGCCGCTGGCTGGCATCATTGTCTATTCCCGTTGGAAGTACAAGTGGATCCTTTCGTTCTCTACTCTACTGGCATTGGTGTTCATCTGCATCAACATCTTCAAGCCCGAGATCCACAGCAAGACGCTGATGCCTGCGCTGCAAAGCCCGTGGTTTGCCCCTCACGTCATTGTCTATATGTTAGCCTATGCCGTACTGGGCGTAGCCACGCTGATGGCCGTCTTTCTGCTCGTCAGAAAGAATTTACTCACCTCTCACCTCTCACCCCTCACCTCTTTAGACAACCTCGTCTACGTCGGTCTCGCCTTTATGACCATTGGCATGCTCTTTGGTGCCTTGTGGGCCAAGGAGGCATGGGGTCATTACTGGTCGTGGGATCCCAAGGAAACGTGGGCGGCCATCACCTGGTTCGCCTATCTCGTCTATGTGCATTACCGACAAATACCCAATCACAAGCCTAAACTCGCTTTGTGGGTGTTGCTCATTTCGTTTGTATTATTGCAGATGTGCTGGTGGGGCATCAATTACCTGCCCGCCGCCCAGGGCTCCAGCGTCCATGTCTATAGCATGCCGTCGTAAAGACTAATACCTATTCCTAATCATATTTCAATGAGTTTGCCGTTCTTTTTGGCCTCGTCAATCCACGTTGGCACAATCTCCTGGAGGAAGCGCTGCTTCTTCTCGCGCAGGATGTTCATGTCGAGCCCGATGTAGGCCTGTGCCTTCTCCTTGGTAGAGATGTCGGGCATGGGCACATCGCCTATGAAGCCGTGTTTGGCCAGTACCTTCGACAGCATCAGGCGGGCATCCTGCGCCTGTACCAGTCCGTCGCTGAACAGACGCTGCACCTCCTGCGGGGCATGGAACGAGGCGCCATGTGAAGCGAAGGCATAGTCCCAGCGCCACTGGCTGCTGCGAATCAACTGCAGAATAGGCTTCATCTCTTCATCTGTGGCACCCTTCTCCCAGGCGAACTTGGCCTCAATATGTGCGGCTGCCAGTTGCTTCTCCAGTTTGGTGCGGCTCTCGCGGGTCTTGGCCTGGCGCTCATAGACGTTCTGGCGTAGCACCTCGGCGTCTTGTCTGTGGCAGGTCTGACACGTGCGGTCGATATTGGCCAATGGCGAAGTAATGCGGTGGTCGCTGAACTTTACGCCGCCCTCCTGCTTGTAGGGCATGTGGCAGTCGGCACACGATACGCCACGCTGTCCGTGGATGCCCTGCAGTGCCATCTCGTAGCCAGGATGCTGGGCCTTCAGGATGGGGGCCTTCGACAGCGGATGGATATAGTCGTAGAAGCCTATCGAGTCATAGTATTCCTCGGCAGCCTCGCATGTGAGGCCCTTGTCTTGCGGGAACATCAGGTAGTTGGCCTTGCCCGGGTTGTTGGGGTCGTCGGGCTTGATGAAGTAGTACTCCGTGTGGCACTGGGCGCACACCAGCGAGCGCATCTCCTGATGGGTGGCCTTGCGTACGTCCTTGCCGGCCCGCTGCCAAGCCTCATAGAGTGCCGGGCGTGCCGGACGCAGGTCCATCGTGCGGGCATCGTGACAGTCGGAGCATCCCACGGTGTTCATCACCTCGCCGCCCAGATTGCTCCACTTGCCTGCATAGTAGTTGGCCGGATCGAAGACCGACTTCTTGTCGCTCAACTCGCGCATCATGCGCGGCACGTCGGGACCCTTGCACGTCCAGCAGGTGGCGGGCTGCATGTCGCCGTCGCCGTCGATGCCAGGATTGCCTGTGCGCAGAATCTTGCGCAGGTCCTCGATGCAATGCTTGTGCCCGCGAGGCGTGCTGTAGTGGCGCGAGAAGGCATAGCCAGCCCACAGGATGACCATCTCGGGACGGTCGGCCAGTTCATCGGTCTCCTGTGAGCCGTTAAACTTCGAGCGGAACGTGGTGTCCTCGGTCATGGCCCACGTCTCGTACTCGCGCGGATAGTCGGCCTTGAACTTCTCGTTCTGTGCCACGATACTGTCTTCAAACACGGTGCGCTTGTTGTTGAACACACTCACCACTTCGGCACGGCGCTCCATCAGCGACGAAACCAGCAGTCCCAGTACGAAGACTACCACCATCGAGCACAGGAAGAGTGCCCAGCCTTGCCATTTCTTTAATGTCTTTGTCATAATATCTTGCTTTTTTCGTTTTTTCGTTTTTTCGTTATGTCGTTAATTCGATATAACGTCATTTCCCTATCATTCCCTGCAACCAATCTGGTACGGGCGATGGTGGCAGTGGAGTGACGCCCTCTACATTCGGCGTGGCCATCAGCGAGTTCATGCCTCCATGGGGCACGTTGCGATGGCAGTCCCAGCACACCTTGCCTCCCTGGGCCTGCTGCTGCATGTAGCCCATACGTCCCGTCTGCACAAACTCCTGGTTCAGTTGGGTGTGGCAGCGGATGCAGTTGTCCATCACCACCTGCCCTGTCAGCGTCTCGGCCATAGGAGCCTGTCGCTCGGCATGTGTCACAAAATAGGCCGTGTGCTTCATTCCGTCCATCGCCTTGAAGCCATATTTTAGGGCAATGTTCTGGTGGGGCACATGGCAGTCGTTACACGTAGCGTCTCTTCCGTGTGAGGAATGGCTCCATGTGGCATAGTAGGGTGTCATGATGTGGCAGTTGACACAGGCCGACGGGTCGTCGCCGATGAAATAAGTATGCGCCCTGAGCAGATACATAAACAATCCACCAAGTCCACATACAACTCCCGCAACAACTAAGAGGCCCATCTTCTGACGATAGGAGAACCAATCCCGAAAGGATAGTAGTTTGCTTAAATCCATTTTTTTGGTTTAATTTGCAGCAAATATACAAAAACATTCTGTATTATTAGAATAACTGCAAATTCTTTAACATTATTTAAATAGGTGGCAATGTGCGTTCCAAGCACTTAGGGCGTGAATAATTCAGGCTGGCATGCATGGTTAAATCCACTCAAAGTTTTCTTTCCCGGCACCGACCTCGAAATGATATTTGGCAATGCCTAAATCCATCTTTGTATAGCCAATCAAGGAGAATCCTTTCTTGGCTCGTACCTGATGACGACCGTCCTTCATGCCAACATACTCGAACGAGAATTTCTGCTGATTGACTGCTGTCGGAGCCAGCAGGGCTGCTTCGACACCTTGCCTGAACCACAAAGGCGTGGTGTCACTGACATTCCTGGACGGGCCAGGCGTCCTTACGGCCGAGCGGCTTACCTGATCTGCAGTCTTGACCTTATGGCCAACACCCTGCGTCTCACCATAACCGATGGCGATATAGCAGGCAATCTTTTCGTCTTTTTCAAGTTTATACGTCCCTGGCACCTTGGAGTAACTGAGTCCAACCCAGCACGTGTTCAAACCTAAAGTCTGGGCGAACAATACCAGTTGCTCACCATAATATCCCACACGCACGTCCAAGTCATCGGCATTTTGCCCGGCCACGACGATATAGTTGCCTACTCCACGGAACTTACCGTATTTGGCCAGCGTTCCCTGGAATGCCTTCGGCTCGTTCAAGACAAGTTGCATGTGCAGATGTCCCTCACGGTTGAGTTCTGCAATCTTTTTTTCCAACGCCTTGACCACTTCTGCTGCCAATGGCTGTTCCTTGTATGCCCTCACACTATGACGGGCAACGATGGCTTCTTGTATTGTCATTTTGTTTTGATAAACTTAATTAATGTTGCAAAATTAGTCATTTATGATTAATTACGGAAATTTATTCGTAAATTTGTGCCATTATTTGAGATGAATTAAGGAAATGTCGGATGAGCGAACATATATTGCCATCGACCTGAAGTCGTTCTACGCTTCAGTGGAATGTGTGGACAGGGGACTAGACCCGCTGACCACAAACCTTGTCGTGGCAGATGTGTCGCGGACGGAGAAAACTATCTGCCTGGCTGTTTCTCCGTCGCTGAAAGCATACGGCATTGGCGGACGTGCCCGACTGTTTGAGGTGGTTCAGAAAGCACGTGAGTTCGGGTTCGACTATATCGCTGCACCGCCGCGTATGGCTCACTATATGGAGGTGAGTACCAGGGTCTATGAGACCTACTTGAAATACATTGCTTCAGAGGATATTCACGTCTATAGCATCGACGAGGTGTTTATGGATGTGACGGCCTATCTGAAGACTTATAAACTGACGGCCCATGAGTTGGCGATGAAGATGATTCGCGACGTACTGGCCACAACAGGCATCACGGCAACGGCCGGCATTGGCACAAACATGTATCTGGCAAAGGTGGCAATGGATATTGTAGCCAAGAAGATGCCAGCAGACAAGGACGGTGTGCGCATAGCAGAACTGGATGAGATGTCCTACCGGCGTGAACTTTGGGACTACCGCCCCCTGACCAAGTTCTGGCGCGTGGGAAGGGGAATAGCAGACAAACTGGCTGTCTATGGTATTGACACGATGGGCAAACTGGCCCGTATGTCTGTTCAGAACGAAGGACTGCTTTACAGGCTTTTCGGCGTGAATGCAGAACTGCTGATAGACCATGCCTGGGGCTGGGAACCATGTACGATAGAGGCCATAAAAGCCTATCGCCCTGAGACGAATAGTTTTAGTAGCGGACAAGTGCTGCAAGAGCCGTACACGTTTAAAAAAGCCCGTGTGGTCGTACAGGAGATGGCAGAAGGGATGGCGCTCGATCTCGTGTCGAAGCGTATGGTGACCGACCAGTTGGTTCTGACCGTAGGCTATGATGCGGAGTGCCTGACACGTCCCGAAATCCGCGATAAGTATCATGGTGAGATTACCACCAACTACTACGGAAAGGCCGTGCCAAAGCATGCTCACGGCACATTCAACCTCGAGAAACCAACATCTTCCTCACGGCTTATCATGGAAGGGACAACAGAATTGTTTGACCGCTGCGTAAATCCTGACCTGCTGATCCGCAGGCTGAACCTTACAACAAACCACGTGGTTTCAGAAGAATCGGTATCGGCACAGGGTAGTGCACCCCGGCAACTTGATCTCTTCACCGACTATGAGGCTTTGGAGAAACGGCGTCAAGAAGAGCAAGCCAAACTCGACAAGGAACGCCGTATGCAGGAGGCACAGTTGAAAATAAAACAGCGATTTGGCAAGAACGCCATCCTCAGAGGACTGAACTTTGAGGAAGGTGCCACGGCCAAGGAGCGCAACAAACAGATAGGAGGACACAAGGCTTAAATGAAGAGTGAAAAATGAAGAGTGAAGAATGTGTAACCGCCCAACTATATGCGGATATAATAGATCTGCCGCATTACGAGCCAAAGCATCATCCAAGGATGTCGATGTGGAACCGTGCAGCCCAGTTTGCACCTTTTGCCGCGCTGACAGGCTATGATGCTGCCATTCGTGAAGCGGCGGAGAAACGAGATGCTCTTGATTAGTTAAAGCCTCTACCAACCGAACTACAGAAACTCGTGATAAGAAAGGCGTTTTTTTTTCAGAAACTCGTGATAAGAAAGGCGGTTCTTATTTGTTTTTTGAAAGACCGCTTGCGGTTATAAAACTGACCAAGTTAGCGGAGAAACTATGTCAGTTTGCCGTAAGACCGCAACTTAACCCCGATTGCAGGTCGAAAAAGGCCGTTTTGCAACGCAAAAGAGGCTCCACCGCGTGGCGATGGAGCCTCTTTCGCTATCAACTGACCTAGGTCAATCGATCTGCCGACCTAGGTCAACCGATCTGCCGACCTAGGTCAATCGATCTGTCGACCTAGGTCAATCGGTCTGTCGACCTAGGTCACTCGATACAGCGACAAGGGTCACACTAGTGTAGAAAGAATTACCATTTTTGCGGTTTCTCCCACCTGAAGGTAGGAGTGTGGCGTTGCAATCTGCTGCGAAGGTACGAAAAATCCTCCACATCACGAGCGATACGAAGGATTTTTATTTACGCCATGTTGAACTTCTCCTTACCCTGCTTGCAGCGGGGGCAGCGCCAGTCGTCGGGCAGGTCTTCGAAGGCCATGCCGTCGTGCTCGGCTGGGTCATAGACGTAGCCACAGACGGAGCAGACGTAC
>JAFSYY010000004.1 GCA_017455845.1 Prevotella sp.
AATTGTTGACAATAGCGGCGTTGCTGGTTAGCATGACCGGCTTTGCACAGGAGAACGTGAAAATCGAGTTCTTCACCCCCAGCATCGTGCACGTGGTGAAGGGAAAGCCCACGAAGAGCCTCGTGGTGATTGCCAAGCCCGAAGCGGTGGCCGTCGAACAGAAGGGCAACACCTGGAAGAGCAGTGAACTCATTGTGAAACAGGATGCACAGGGCAACCTGACGTTCCTCACGGCGAAGGGAAAGGTGCTGTTGAGGGAACAGGGCTGGAGCCTGACCAGGAAGACCACCGATGAGTGGCAGGTGAGCCAGACGTTTAAACTCGATAAGGACGAGGCCATCTACGGCCTTGGCACCATCCAGAACGGAAAGATGAACCGCCGAGGCGAGAAGAAACGCATGGAACAGTCGAACCTGGAGGACTTCCAGAGCGTGCTGCAGAGCATCAAGGGCTGGGGACTCTATTGGGAGAACTACTCGCCCACGCTTTTCGAGGATAATGCCGACGGCATGACGTTCACCTCGGAGGCCGGCCAAGGCGTCGACTACTACTTTATGTATGGAGTAGGTAACACTTCCCAGCGTTACAGCCCCGGAGTAGTAGGTAACGCTTCCCAGCGTTACAGCCCCGTCGACGGCGTCATTGCCTGCATGCGTCATCTCAGCGGCGACGTGCCAATGTTCCCCCTGTGGACCTACGGCTATTGGCAGTCAAAGGAGCGTTATAAGACGGCCGCAGAGACCGAGGGCATCGTCGATAAGTACCGCGAACTGCAGGTGCCCCTCGACGGCATCATCCAGGACTGGCAGTACTGGGGCTCTAACTACCTGTGGAACGCCATGGACTTCCTTGCCGAGGACTTCGCCAATGGCAAGCAGATGATCGAGAATGTGCACAAGAAGCACGCCCATTTCATGATCAGCATCTGGGCCAGTTTCGGTCCGATGACGCAGCAGTTCCGCGAACTCGATGCCAAGGGACTGCTGCTGCTCATCGAGACATGGCCGCAGAGCGGCATCTCGCATGTCTGGCCGCCCATCATGAAGTATCCTTCGGGCGTGAAGGTCTATGATGCCTTCCACCCCGAGGCGCGTGCCATCTACTGGAAATACCTGAAGACGCTCTATGACTATGGCACTGATGCGTGGTGGATGGACTCTACCGACCCCGACTTCTTCAACCCGAAGGAGAGCGACTACGAGCATAAGGTGTATGGCGGCACATGGCGCTCACAGCGCAATGCCTTCCCCCTGGAGACCGTAAGGGGCATCTACCAGGCACAGAGAAACCTCACCCCCGACCCCTCTCTCAGGGAGAGGGGAGTAGATAGTTCTTCCATTGAAAGTTCAAATGTCGTAACTAACCACTCCCCTCTCCCTGGGAGAGGGGTTGGGGGTGAGGCTAAGCGTGTCTTCATCATGACGCGCTCCAGTTTCGCCGGCCAGCAGCACTACGGCTCGAACATGTGGAGCGGCGACGTGAACTCGTCGTGGGACATGCTGCGCAAGCAGGTGCCCGCCGGTCTGAGTTTCTCACTGACCGGCAACCCCAACTTCAACACCGACATCGGCGGCTTCTTCTGTGGCTCGTACAACACCATGGGCAGGGCGTCGGCACCCAGGAACCCGCAGTTCCAGGAACTCTACGTGCGCTGGATGCAGTACGGCCTGTTCTGTCCGGTGTTCCGCAGCCACGGTGCCGACGCGCCCCGCGAGATATGGCAGTTCGGCAAGAAGGGCGAGCCCGTCTATGATGCCATCGAGAAGCAGATACGCCTGCGCTACCGCCTTATACCTTATTTATATAGTACGGCCTGGCAGGTCACCAGCAATAACGACAGTTACATGCGTCCGCTGTTCAGCGACTTTGTACAGGACAAAAAGGTGTGGAACATGACCGACGAGTTTATGTTCGGCCGCAGCATCCTGGCTTGCCCCATCCTCGATCCGCAATACACCGAGGAGAAGATTATCCGCACGGATGCCATGACGGGCTGGGACCGCCAGACTGCCTCCGACGGTTCTCCCGTCGGAACCATCGACTTCACCGCCAGCAAGACCGCCACGAAGTACCTCCCCAAGGGCACTGCCTGGTACGACTTCTGGACCGGCAAACAGTATAAGGGCGGCCAGAGCGTCACTCTGGAGACCACGTTCGACCGTGTGCCGATGTTCGTGCGGGCCGGCAGCATCCTGCCCCTCGGTCCAGAGATGCAGTATGTAGGCGAGAAGGCGTGGGACAACCTCGAACTGCGCGTCTACCCCGGTGCCGATGCCACCTTCACCCTCTATGAGGACGAGGGCGACAACTACAACTACGAGCAGGGTGTCTATGCTACCATCACCTTCCAGTGGGACGACAAGACCCGCACCCTGACCATCGGCCAGCGCCAGGGAGAGTACCCCGGCATGCTGCAGCAGCGTCGGTTCACCATTGTCACGCCCGGCGGACAGTCGCAGACCGTGAGTTACGACGGCGGCAGCCAGACGGTGAAACTATGATATCATAAGGTGAAACTATGATATTATAAGTTGAGCGAGAGCGATACTTAAATCTATATCCTCAGTTCGCTGGGTTTGCGCCCCGTCTTGAGTTTGAACTTTGCAGAGAAATAGTCTGGCGACTCAAAGTTGAGTTGGTAGGCTATTTCTTTGATGCTCATATCCGTGGTGGAGAGCAGTTCCTTGGCACGCTGCAGGCGCAGGTCCTGCTGGTAGGTGGCAGGCGAGAGGCCGGTGTGCTCCTTGAAGAGTTTGCGGAAATTGGAGTAACTCACGCCCAGTTCCTCGGCCACCTGCTGGATGGACAGTGCGCTCTCCAGCGACTCACGGATGCGCAGCCGGGCGCGGTTGATCATGTCGACATGGGTCTGGTTGCGGCTCTTCAGTTCGATGTTGCGCTCCAGCGAGTACATCATGCCGATGAGGTGGTTGACGATGCCTGCCATGAGTTGCTGTGAGTAGGCCGCCTCCTCCAGGGCTGCGTCGTAGGCCTGCCTGTAGAGCCTGACGACGGCATCGGAGAAGCCTACGTGGTAGATGGGCTTGGTGGGCGAGAGGAAGTTGGCACGTACACGGGCGTCCATGTTCTCGCCCTTGAAGCCAATCCAGTATTTCTTCCAGCCGCGCTTGCCCGTGGGGTGGTAACTATGCCACTCGCCCGGGAAGAGCAGGAAGAAGTCGCCCTCCTTCAGGTGGGCCTCGGGCACGGTGCGGCTGTGGAAGATACCCTCGCCCTCGATGATATAGAGGAGTTGATACTCGGGCAGTATTCGCCCCTTGTCCAGTTCGAAATAATAGCCGTCGGCATGTCCTCGGGTGGGGTAGGGGTCGTTAGGTCCTATCTCTTCGTAGCCGATGGTGGTGACGGTGAGCCCCCATAAGGCATCGCGGTCACTGGCAAGCATGTATTTACTGGTCTGCATGGTTATAATTCATAATTTATAATGCATAATGCATAATTCATAATGCATAATTCATAATGCATAATTCACTTTAACAGGAATCCATATCCAGAAGGTGGAGCCGGTGCCCTCGCCTTCGCTGAATACGCCGATGCGACCGCCGCACCGTTCGGCAATGGTCTTACAGATGCTGAGACCCAGTCCGGTGCCTTGCACAAAGTCGTTGAGTTTGACGAAGCGCTCGAACACACTGTCCTGCTTGTCCTTGGGGATGCCGGTGCCGGTGTCCTCGCAGTAGATATAGAGGCCGTTGTTTTCCAGGCGGTAGCCCACCTTGATATGTCCCTGGTGGGTGTATTTCACGGCGTTGGTGACGAAGTTGGTGATGACCTGCTGCAGCCGGCCCTTGTCGAGATGTACGGGGAGGGAGGTGTAAGGATTGTCCTTGATAAACAGCACGCCGGACTCTTGGACGCGCTGCTCGAGTGTCTGGCAGATGTCGTCGAAGGCCTGCGCGAAGTCTACGTCCGTGGGTTGGATGGCCAGCGGTCTGGACTCGATGTTCGATGCTTCGAGGATGTCGTCTATAAGCCTGAGGAGCATGTCGCAGTTGTTGCGTATGATACGGATAAACTCCTTCTTCTCGTCTTGGTCCTCAATCATGGGCAGCAGGTCTGAGAATCCCACGATGGCATTGAGCGGTGTGCGTATCTCGTGCGTCATATTGGCCAGGAAGGCAGCCTTGAGGCGTCCAGAGTCCTCGGCGCGTGCCGTCTCGACGCGCAACTTCTCCTGTGCCTGCATGAGGCTGGTGATGTTTCGTGAGAGTCCGAAGTATTCCGTGAGTTGTCCCTCTTTATTAAATAAAGGTATGCCGATGACGGAGTACCATGTGGGGGTGTCGTCGAGTGGTGTGCGGTCGAAGGGCAGGATGACGTTATAGGGTAAACCCTGCTGCATGGCGCCCATTATCTCGGTCATGGCCTGCTGTCGGGCATCGGCATGGATGGTGAGTAGGTATTCCTCGATGGTCTCACTGAATTCCGTCTTTCCCGGCGAGCGTGTTATGTTGACCTGGTTTTCGGTCGGCTTGTAGGTCCAGAGGTACATCTGGCTCTCTTCCAGCAGGTAGTTGAGTTGTTTCTCGTAGCGTTTGATCTCTGTGTTGGCTTCCTGTAGTTGTCTGTCGTGTTCACGCTGTTCGAGGTACATATTGCGTTCGGCGGTGATTTCGCGGTTGGTGACGATATAGTAGACCAGTTCGCCGTCGTCTATCACCGGGAAGATGCGGAACTCAATATATTTGTCTAACCCCAGATACGGTTCTTTGAGATGTTGGCATACGTGCATCACTTCGCGTGAGCCGGGCATATAGACCCCTTTGAGGTTAGGGAAACTGAAGAGTGACGTCTCCCGGAAATAATGCTCGTCCTTGCTGTCTATCTGGCATAGTTCGCGCATCTTTCTGTTGAGGTCTAGCAGCGTGCCGTTGGCATCGTAGAACGACATGGCCACGAGGTTGGTGTCGAACATCTGCTTGTATTTGTTGGTCACGGTCTTGATGTGCTGCTCTTCGTTGACCTCGTCGGTGATGTCCTTGGTGGTGTAGACGATGTATTGCGGCTTGCCGTTCTCTTCTCTCTCAACGATGGCGTTGCCATAGAATGATTTCCAGACAGGTCTCTTTTCTGTGCCTTGGTTGAAGCGGAGCCTCATATCAAAGTGACTGATGACGCCGGTGGCCAGTTGGACGTTGAGGGTGTGTAGTTGCTGGGCCTCTTCCGGCGGCATGCGTGTGAGGAACTCCTCGGGCTTCATGTCGCCGTTGGGCAGCATGTCGCCGTATTTGTTGTGCAGCATGTTTGTCTGGAAGTCCCATTCCACCACGTAGTAGTTGCCCATGTTGAGCACTTTTTCCATCATCTGTCCCAGGTTGGCACTTTCTCTGACGGTCTTTTTCACTCTCCGCCTGACAAGTTGTATGAGCAGGAAGGTGGTGATGGCGGCCAGGATGAGTCCTGCCACGATGAAGAGTGCCACGGGCGAGGCGTCGTCGTGCTCTCGCTCGGGATGGAACCAGCGGTCGTAGATGGCTTGCAGTTTGCCGGCCTGCTCCAGCCGTGTGTACTGGTCGTCGATGATGTCGACCAGATCTTTATTGTAGCCGATGATCCGCAGTTCGCCTGCAGGAATGTCGATGTCGTCGATGGCGATGCTGTCGAGCCTTAGTTCCTGGATCTTATGGATGAGAGGTGTCTCGCCCCAGATATAATATTTGCTTCGGCCTTCTCTGACGCTCGTCAGGCCGTCCTTTGGCGAGTGGTACTCGGTGGCAAAGGTCAGGCTGTCTCTGGCGGCAAGGCTCATGGCGGCATAGTCTGCCTCCTTCAGCAGCAGTGTGTCGGTAGGCTGAAGGTCTTCAATCCTGTGCAGTGGTGGTGTGTCGGTGCGTCGTGCCACTTTCAGGTTGTAGTAGTTGATATACTTGTGTGTAGACACATAGGGCTCGTCATTATAGAAGAAATAGAGTGCGTGGATAAGGTCGGCCTGTCGCTTCTTGAACATATCGGTGGCCACGTGCCATTCCCTCATGACGAACTTATGCGGGATGTCGAGTTCGTTGAGCACAAGGTCGAGCACATCGATGTTGTACCCGGAGGGCTGTCCCTCCGTGTCTATGAACTCAAAGGGCTGGAAGTCCCAGTCGCTGACAATAATCAGCGGTTTCTCCTCTGTGTAGCCGAAATTGTTGGCGGCAGGGAGGAAGGGTAAAAGGGTGAACAGATAAAGAAGTAAGACTACGAATCTTTTCCCGTCTTGGATAGTATGTCGTTTCATCTCTTTCAATGCTTATTATTATTTCCTCTTCATCTCCTTGCAGACGCAGGGGATGACAATCCATACGATGGTACCCTTGCCAGGCTCAGACTTGAGGCGTATTCTGCCTCTCATGAGCCTGACAATCTCCTGACAGATGGCCAGTCCGAGACCGCTGTTGCCGCTGTCGGTGGTGACGAAGCGCTCGAAGATCCTGTCTGTCTGGTCTTCAGGGATGCCGCATCCCGTGTCTTGGATAGTGATGGTGAGGTCGTCGCCGTTATAGTCGAGGCTGGCACGTACGTAGCCCGCCGTGGTATGCTGGGCAGCGTTGGTCACGACATGGTCGATGACGATGCCCAGGTTGGTCAGGTCGATGTCGAGGACGAGGCACTGGTAGGGTGTGTCGGTGATGTATTTGACGTCAGGCTGCTGGTAGTGCATCCAAGCCGCCTGGCAGCGCCCTTCGAAGATGCTGGCGAGGTCGATGGGCATGGTCTTGAACTCTATCATGCCGGCATCGAGGCGCGACAGTAGCAGGATGTTGTTGACCAGGGTGAGCAGGCTGCGGGAGTTTTTCTTGATCTCCTCGATGAAGAACTGCTCGTCCTCGGCCTCATGTTCCATCTCGAAGAGTTCGGCGAAGCCCACCACGGAGGTGAGCGGTGTGCGTATCTCGTAACTCATGTTGCGCAGGAAGGCGTTCTTCACCGTCTCTATCTCCTGTGCCTTCTCCGTCTCTCGTGCCAGCAGGTCTTCGGTGGCCTTGATGTCGCTGATGTCTCGGCACATGCCGAAGTAGTGTGTGATATTTCCGTTGGCATCAAATACCGGCACGAACGAGAACATCAGACACAGTTGCTTGTCTCCCTTGATGCGCAGTATGGACCTGACGGCGGCCTTGACGGGCTGTCGTGTGCGGTTGTCCATGTTTTTCAGGATGCGCTCGGCAGTCTTCTTCGACTCTTCGGTGGCGAGCGACAGCAGTCGTGTCTGCGTCAGCCGTTGCTGCACATGGCCTATCTCGCTGTAGACGAGCAGCGTGTGCGTGTCGGGCGAATAGTTGACGATGCGTACGCCGCCATGCTGCATGACGTAGTCGATGTTGCGGATATAGTCTTGCAGTTCATTGTTGGCCTCCTGCAGCATGGCAATGTTCTTCTGCAGGCGTGAATACGACTTGGCTATCTCTGTGACGTCGCGCCCTGTGCCGTAGATGCCCTGCAGTTGTCCGTTGTCGTCGCGGACGGGCACCAACTGCAATTCGTAGTATAGCGTATCGCGCCCCAGGATGCGGTTAAGGGGCCGATCATCCTCTCGCGTCTTGTATATCTGTGTCAGGTAGGTGTACTCGATGTCGTTGACTGTCAGGTCCTTGAATCCCAGCACGCTCTGCACGGAGATATGTGCATCGATGACGCCCTGCACGCCTCCGGGTATGGCCTTGGAAGCCTTGTCGTTCATGCTGTCGATGATGCCGTGCTCGTCGTACGACACAGTATCTACTATGGCCGAGTTGAAGATATGCCTGTAGCGCAGCATGGCATCCTTCTGCTGTTGCTGGCGCATCCTGTCGGCTGTGATATTGGTGGTGGCTCCAATGATGACCGTGGGCTGTCCGCCTTTGCTGCGGCTCAACACCGACAGGGTGACGGAGAAGGTGTACACCTCTTTGCCGTCTCCCCTTGTGGTATGCACTTCCAGTGTCTTCTGCTCCGTTTTCTGAGCGGCTATGATGTCGAGGGTGGCGCATAGCCGTTCATAGTCCTCGGGCAGCATATAGTAATGGAAGAAATAAGGCGACAGGGGGGCGGTGGCTTGCCTGCCGTCGGGATTGATGCTTGTCACGGTGCGCTTCTCAATGTTGAACAGCCAGATAAGCACCTTGCTGGTGCTGAGGATAAGCGACAGGCGGTTGTTGGAGCGCTTGACGTTTTTCGTCATCTTGCGCTCGTAGAACCTGAAGCCAATGTAGAGGACTATGGAGATGACGATGACCAGAAACAGGGCGGCAACGATATTCCACACCCACGAGGGTATGCCGGTGTCCTTGTACTCGGGGTAGAACCATTTGTTCTGTATAGGCTGCAGGCGGCCGGTGGAGTTCAGCCATGTGAAGACACTGTCCAGTTGCTGCAGCAGCCGTGGGTCGTTAGACATGAACTTATACTCGCCGTGCTGGATGTCGACGGGTGTTATCTCCAGGTCGTCGTACTGAAACTTGTGCAGCAGCCATTTCAGCGACAGGGTGTTCCACACAATATGGCTGCCGTCCATGTTGTGAGCATACTGCATGGCCTCCTGCATGTCGTTGAAGGGCATGGCGTTCTTTTCCCATCCCCTCTGAATCATCAGATGGTGGCTGAAACTGCCCTCATGGACAAGGACCTGCTGTCGCGACAGGTCGTCGACGCTCTTGACAAGCAGCGTCTCGTCTTTATGGTGTACGACGCTGTGGGTGAAGATCTGGATGACGGTGCTGCCATATTGCGCATATTCATTATGGAAATGGGCATCCATGCCGAGCATCAGGTCTGAACGGCCGGCCTTCAGGTCGTTCAGGGCATTCTGCGTGGGCTTCAGTTTGATGGTGAAAGGAATGTTCAACTCCTTGAAAATCATCTTCAGCAGGTCAACGTTATAGCCTACAGGCTCGCCGTTCTCGTTGAGGAACACATACGGCCATAGATCCCATGCATCCTCGTAGACCAGAGGGGCATCGTCTGTATATTCCCTGACCGTACTCTGGGCGGTCTCTGTCTGGGCATGGGCCGGTGAAGCCAGGGCTAATATGATGGATAGCAGCAAAAATCTCATGTCTTAGGTCATTTTATTCTGCAAATTTAAGAAAAAAATGAGAAATGACAAAATATTCTGCATTATTTCGTAAATTATTTTTTACCTTTGCACTCAGAAAGAACAAAACCATAGAAGAAATGAAACAGAACATGAAACCCGCTACCCTCTGCGTGCAGGCAGGATGGGAGCCAAAGAATGGAGAAGCGCGTGTGCTGCCCATCTATCAGAGCACCACGTTCAAGTATGATAACACCGAGGAGATGGCCGACCTCTTCGACCTGAAGAAGGAGGGCTATTTCTACACCCGTCTGCAAAACCCGACCAACGATGCCGTGGCACGTAAGATTGCCGCCTTGGAGGGTGGGGTGGGGGCTATGCTCACCAGCAGCGGCCAGGCCGCCAACTTCTACGCTATCTTTAATATCTGCGAGGCGGGCGACCATTTCGTCACTTCGAATGAGATTTATGGCGGCACCTATAACCTCTTCGGCGTGACGCTGAAGAAACTGGGCATCGAATGTACGTTTGTCAATCCTGAGGCATCGGAGGAGGAGATCAGTGCGGCTTTCCGTCCCAATACGAAGGCCCTGTTTGGCGAGACCATCTCCAACCCGGGCTGCAAGGTGCTCGACATTGAGAAGTTTGCACGCATCGCCCATAAGCACGGCGTGCCCCTCATCGTCGACAATACCTTCCCCACGCCCGTCAACTGCCGCCCGTTTGAATGGGGTGCCGACATCGTGACCCATTCTACCACAAAGTATATGGACGGCCATGCCACACAGGTGGGCGGTTGCATCGTCGACAGCGGAAACTTCGACTGGGAGACCTGCACGCACAGCCCCACCCCCAACCCCTCCCGCGGAGGGGAGGGGAGTATATACCTACAAGGGCGGAAACTCGCTAATGAGCAAGCGGAAAAGGTAACTACTCCCCTCCCCACCGCGGGAGGGGTTGGGGGTGGGGCTAAGTTCCCCGGCCTCACCACGCCCGACGAGTCGTACCACGGCCTCACCTATACGAAGAAGTTCGGTAAGATGGCCTATATGACCAAGTTGACCGCACAGTTGATGCGTGACCTGGGCAGCATCCCCTCGCCACATAACGCTTTCCTGCTGAACCTGGGGCTGGAGACGCTCCACCTGCGCATGAGGCAGCATTGCGCTAATGCACAGAAGATTGCGGAGTTCCTGCAGCAGGACGACCGCGTGGCATGGATACACTACAGCGGACTGGAGGGCGACGAGTGTCATGCCCTGGCCCAGAAATATATGCCCAACGGCTCCTGCGGTGTCATCGCCTTCGGACTGAAGGGCACACGTGAGACGGCTGTCAAGTTCATGGACTCCTTGCAACTCATCGCCATCGTCACCCACGTGGCCGACGCCCGCACCTGTGTGCTCCATCCCGCCAGCCACACCCATCGCCAACTCAGCGACGAACAGTTGCGCGAGGCGGGCGTGGCTCCCGACTTGATCCGCCTCTCTGTGGGTATCGAGGATGTGGACGACCTGCTGGACGATATCCGTCAGGCCCTCGACAAGATTTCGTAGATACCCGTACCTCGCACCTCGCACCTCGCACCTCGCACCTCGTAAATAGACACCATGCAACTGCCAGACGCTTTTATACAAACCACGTCGCTCCTGATGGGACGTGAACGCTTCGAGCGATATTTACATTCGTTCGATGAGGAGCCACCCGTCAGCATTCGGCTCAACCCAATGAAGGTGGGCGATGGCCAATGGCAGGTTGTGGACGGTGAGCCAGTGCCTTGGTGCCGCAACGCCTACTATTTACCCAGACGACCAAACTTCACCATGGACCCTCTGTTCCATGCCGGCTGCTACTATGTGCAGGAGGCCGCCTCGATGTTTCTTGATGAGGTGTTGCGACAGCATATTATAAATCGGACTCGCTACGCGCTTGGCTCGTCCAAGAAATCGTCAAATGGCCAGTGTCTTGACCTTTGCGCGGCTCCCGGTGGCAAAAGCACGCTCTTGCGGGCTGCACTGCCCGCGGACTGCGTGCTCTACAGCAATGAGCCGGTGCGCCAGCGTGCCAGCATTCTCCTGGAGAATGTTACGAAGTGGGGCTATCAGAACCACCACGTCACCAACCTCTACCCCAGGGACTACCGTCGGTCGAAGATGAGGTTCGACCTGATACTCTGCGACGTGCCCTGCTCGGGTGAAGGCATGTTCCGCAAGGACCCTGCCACCATCGCTGAGTGGAGTCCGCAGAGTGTGGAGAAATGCTGCCGCCTGCAGCGCGAGATAGTCAGCGACGCATGGGCATGCCTCAACGACGGGGGCTTGCTTGTCTATAGCACCTGCACCTTTAACACCAAGGAGAACGAGGAGAACGTGCGCTGGATGATGGACGAACTGGGTGCCCAGGTGCTGCCCGTAGAGACCAGCCCCGAATGGCATATCACCGGCTCGCTGCTGGAGGGTTTCAATGAGCCTGTCTATCGTTTCATTCCGGGCATCACGCGCAGCGAGGGTCTGTTTATGTGTGTGCTTCGCAAAGGAGATATTCCAAATGAGAAATTAGAAATGAGGAATGAGAAATGTAAATGTATAAATGAGATATGCCATGCGGATATGAAAGGAGCGCAGCCTTATTCCTCATCCAGGGTCGATCTGTCCTACGCACAGGCCATGGCCTATCTGCGACGCGAAGCCCTGGTGCTGCCAGCGGATACGCCCCGTGGAATGGTGGAGGTGTGCTTCATAGGGCAGCCCCTCGGCCTGGTGAAAAACATTGGCAGCCGCGCCAATAACCTCTATCCCAAGGAATGGAAAATAAAAACAACACATATACCTGCTGAATATGAAACAATACTTAGACATACTTGACCGCATACTGCGCGAAGGTGCACAGAAAGGCGACCGCACCGGCACTGGCACGCTCTCCCTCTTCGGCACGCAGAGCCGCTACGACCTGTCGGAAGGCTTCCCGCTGCTCACCACGAAGAAACTGCACCTGAAGTCGATTATCTATGAACTGCTGTGGTTTCTCCAGGGCGACACCAACGTGAGATACCTGCAGGAGCATGGCGTGAGGATATGGAATGAATGGGCCGACGAGAACGGCGAACTGGGACCTGTCTATGGCCATCAGTGGCGCTCGTGGCCCGACTACGACGGCGGTGCCATCGACCAGATACAATATGTGGTAGACCAGATTAAGAACAACCCCAACTCCCGCCGCATGATAGTGTCGGCATGGAACGTGGCCGAGGTCAACCGCATGGCTTTGCCACCCTGTCACACCATCTTCCAGTTCTACGTGGCCGACGGGCGACTGTCGCTACAACTCTATCAGCGTTCGGCCGACACGTTCCTCGGCGTGCCGTTCAACATCGCCTCCTACGCACTACTGTGCATGATGATGGCGCAGGTCACTGGCCTAAAGCCAGGGGAGTTCATACATACCACGGGCGACACCCACCTCTATCTGAACCACCTGGAGCAGGCACGCCTGCAACTCACCCGTGAGCCGCGTCCGTTGCCGGTGATGAAGATCAACCCCGACGTGAAGAGCATCTTCGACTTCCACTACGAGGACTTTCAATTGGAGAACTATGATCCTTGGCCGCATATCAAGGCCGAAGTGAGCGTGTAATTAATCATTAAAAAATATGAAGAAGAGAGTTTTTGTTTTTCTTTTGGGAATGCTCTGCTGCTGCACCGTTGTTTGTGCACAGGAGAAGAGCCAACTGCAGAAAGAGGCTGAGGCCGTAGACCCCGCCCAGAACATTGCCAAGGCACGGTCGTTGTATATCCATGCCTTTAACGACTATGCCAACAAAGGACAGACACGGCCGGGCGTGGAGTGCGCTGTCAAGGCCACGGCCATGTACTACAAGGAGAACTTCTACCAGGAAGCCTTCGACCTCTTGCGCCGTGTGGACCAGACCATCGAGGCCGACCAGAAAGCCATGGCCAGCCAGAAGGCCGCCATGCACTACCTTACCTCTAAGGAGCGCATGCAGATGTACGTCAAGATGAAACGCGCCGCCAGTGCCCTCGACCAACTCAATATCATGGAGGGACACGCACGGCAGGCATCCGACGAGGGCGTGAGCAACGACCTGCTCTACAGCAAGGCCATCTACTACTACACCTTCGGCCAGAACGCGCAAGGTAATGCCGTGTTCAAGGAGATGGCCGACAAACTCACCGCGGCCAAGGACTACGACAAGGTGGACGAGGTCTATCAGACGCTTATTGCCAATGGACGAAAGTCGGGCAACGCCAGCATGGTGGCGCAGTCGTATAGCAGTTACATCGCATGGAAAGACTCGGTCAACGCGTTGAAGGTGGCCGACCAGATTGGTGCCTTGAACCAGCAGATTGCCGACCATGAGGCTACCATTGAGGAGAAGGACAGCACCCTGGCCTACCGTCAGGCCTTCATCGTGGGTCTCGGCATCTTGGCCGCCATCCTCGCCGGTGCACTCGTCATCGGTGCCATCATCCTGCTCCGTTACATCGTGCTTACCCGCAAGCAGAAGAAAACCATCCGCCTGGCCGACGAGACCAACGCCCTCAAGGCGAAGTTCATCAGTAACATCGCCACCCATCTGGAACCCAGCCTCAAGCGCCTCAGTGCTGCCG
>JAFSYY010000035.1 GCA_017455845.1 Prevotella sp.
ACATAGAATATGGGAGCCTGCCCCGTCTTTTGCTTCAAATAGTTGGCACCGAAGTAGATGCCGTGGTTGTTGCCGTCGGAGCCGCTATGGGTGATGAGGCCCCATCGGTTGTCGTCATCGAAGTCATAGAGCGGAGCGAAGAACTCGATGACCTCGCGTTCGAATACCTGTGACGACACCTCCCAAGGCGTGTCGGTAAACGGGTCGCCGGCATTATTCAGGTTCATCAAGTTGATACCGGCGTTATAGTACCAATCATAGAAGTCGCGAAGCGGCGACACCTCGTTAAAGGGGTATCCGAAATACTTGGGCAGCGTCTCACGCCATATCGTCACCCATTCGTCCAGTTTAGGATATCCTGAGATGACCTTTGATTCTTCTTGTTTCATATATAGTTTTTTCATTATATGATTAGTTTCAGGCGGAAGCCGCGCTTGGTGGGTTCCTCGATTACCTGTTGGCACAACGCAGAGAGTTCGGCGCGGTGGGCATCAGTGAGGGGTGTGGCAGTCATCTGCTCCACCATAAAGTCCAAGGCGGTGACGGCGGACTGCTCGCTGTGGGTAATGCGGACGGTGACAGGACGGTACGGGGCCATCACGTCGTCGAGCATTTTTTCGCAAAGTCGCTCTGCCGTCGCCAGTTTGTCGCTGATGTTGTACTTGTGACAGAAGGCAGCAATGGTCGAGTGCATGCCGAGGAAATCGAAGTCGGGGCCGCCGATTTCAAAGACCTCCTTGCGGATGCGCTGGATGAAGCTCTTGGTAGCGCTGTGGACGGGCGACTCAAAGATTTGCTGCGGCGTACCATCCTCATGGATATAGCCGTCGTACATGAAGAAGATGCGCGTCGAGACATCGCGGGCGAACTTCATCTCGTGGGTGACGATGAGCATGGTCATGCCCTCCTTGGCCAGTTGGCGGATGACGCTGAGCACCTCGCCCACCATCGTCGGGTCGAGGGCCGACGTGGGTTCGTCGAAGAGGATGACGTCGGGCTTCATGGCCAGGGCGCGGGCTATGGCCACGCGCTGTTTCTGTCCGCCGGAGAGAGTCGACGGATAAACATCGGCCTTCTCGGCCAGTCCTACCTTGCGCAGGAGCGCCAGCCCCTCCTTGCGTGCCTCTTCCTCTGGTACATGGCGCAACTGGCAGGGCGCGAAGATCACATTCTCCAGCACCGTCTTATGCTCGAAGAGGTTGAACGACTGGAACACCATGCCCATCTTCTGGCGCAGACGGTTGACGGGATAGCCTTTGACGAGAATGTCCTCCCCATCGACAACGATGCTGCCGCCAGTGGGCTGCTCCAACAGGTTCAGGCAGCGCAGGAAGGTACTCTTGCCCGTGCCCGAAGGACCGATGATGGAGATGACCTCGCCGCGATGGATATCCACATTGATGTCGCGCAGGACGTTGAAGGAGCCATAACTCTTCTGAAGATGCTCAATGCGGAGGAGGTCTGATGTCTGAGGTTGGAGGTCGGATGTCTGAGACTTGGCGCATATGTTGTACTTGCGAAGAATAAACAGCCATGCTCCGCCACCAATAATAACAAGGAGAGCCACGACCCATAGCCATGTGTTTCCATCATCATCTGTATCTGGCGATTGAATCGGATTGGTCAGTATCCCAACATTCCCCTTCTTCGTGATAAGCACGATGCGCGAGTCGACATAGCCGTCGGAGAAGAGCACCTGCTTCTGTCGCTCCTCGGTGGCGCTGATGGCTCCCATGGCCATGTCGGCCTTTCCCGTCTGCACGGCTGGAATCTGTGCGGCGAAGTCCATCACGAGGTATTCAAGTTGCCAGTTGCGTCGGTTAGCCCACTCCGTCAGCAGGGCAGGCTCCAGGCCCGACTGCTTCCCCGAACTGATGAAGTTGAATGGTGGCATGGCCGGATAGGTTGCTACGCGCAGGGTGCGCCCTGTACCTCGCTGCTGGGGAGCGGCCAAGGCTGACGGGTCTTCGGCCTGCTGCCATTGATTGTATATCTTCTGATAGGTGCCGTCGCGGCGGATGTCGGCCAGGAAACGGTTGAAGTCCTGCTGCAAGGCGGTATTGTCCTTCCGGAAACAGGCCGCTACGGGAATAGGCGGCAGGCCTGTACCTACTGAGTCCACCCTGTCAGCCACCTCGCGGCAGAAGTTCAATGTCAGGCTCTCACTGCCCGCAGCATCCAACTTGCCGTTGTCCAAGGCCGCCAGCAGGTCGGCTTGGCTCGTCATGCGCTGGATGTCGGCATCGGGAGCCATACTGGTGACGGCAATGTCCTGTATGCTGCCGACGATGACACCGACACGCTTGCCCTTCAGTGCTTTGAAGACGGCGGGAATTTCAGACGGAGAACCGTCGGACACAGTGACGGTTTCGCTACCGCCAAGGTTAGGCACATAGCACACCAGTCCTGCCAGCACCAACGCCGCTGCCGCCACGGTGGCTTTCATCCGTTTCCGCTGAACCAGCGACTGCAGCAGCAGTCCGATGAGCCATGCCATGAGGAAGTAGATGATGGCCGTCACGATGAGCGGGAAGAAGGCATCGAATGTCCGCGAGCGTATCAGGTCGGAGGCTCGCGTCATGTCGCTCACGGCGATGTAGCCTACGATACTCGTGCCCTTCAGCAGACTCACGATCTCTCCCTGATAGACGGGCATCACCTTCCTGACCACCTGCGGCAATATGATCTTGAAGAACGTCTGCCGCCCGGTGAAGCCCGTCTATCAGGGAGAGATCGTGAGTCTGCTGAAGGGCCCGAGTATCGTAGGCTACATCGCCGTGAGCGACATGACGCGAGCCTCCGACCTGATACGCTCGCGGACATTCGATGCCTTCTTCCCGCTCATCGTG
>JAFSYY010000036.1 GCA_017455845.1 Prevotella sp.
GCCGACCTGCGCAAGGCCATCGGCAAGCGTCCGCCCATGCCCACACAGCCGTTCACCGACGACGATGCCCGCCGCTTCACCACCGACGAGATACAGGAGGCCGGCTACGGCGATGTGCCCACCATACCCAACGAGCGGCAGAAGGAGTTCTGGCACTTCCTCACCCGCGATCTGGGGTGGGACGACCACTATGCCCGCCGCATCTGCTTCGAGTTGTGGTACAAGGCCAACCATGCCGACGACCCCAGCAATGACGATGACGAGACCATCGAGGAGTATTTCAATAACGAGGCACTTTCGCTCGACGACATTACCGAGGAGGAACGTCGGAAAGGCCGCCGGCTACTGGCCGACTACGTGGCCCACATCCCCCGCTGGACACTGAAAGGCCATGCCCCGGCAGAGCGACAAACACCCTGATGTTACTGTAAACCGCCAAAAGAAATCCGCCAAATCTTCGGCATTGCTGAAGATTTGGCGGATGGTTTGTGATGAAAGGAATGTTCCTGTCAGCCCTTTCGGATTCTTGGACAAGCCAAGCGTCACCCTGCAGTATGCCGAGCGACACACTCACTGTCTTCTTTGACGTTCTATTTGACGGTGACACGCTGTCCGTCGAAACGGTAAAGAAAAGGGGTGGAAAATTGACTCGAGTCAACAGGTCGGGTACTGCCGTTCCTTTTCCCGCTGAGGCTATTCCCCACGTTTACGATGGGGCAGGCACGCCATTTCCATAAAATGATGTGTTTTCATGGTTGCTGGCAAGAAAAGGATTGGAAAAAAGTTTGTTGTTTCAGAACTTTTGCTTACCTTTGCAGTACTAAACGAAAAGAACGTAAATAACAACTCAAACTACTTAAACAAAATGACTAAGAAAACTATGGTGGCACTGCTGTTGGCACTTCTGTCTGCTGTCGGCATGAATGCTGCGCAACCCGAGATGCCGTGGCAGAACGGCAAGTTGACCGTCAAGGGGCGGTATCTGGCGCACGAGAACGGTACGCCCTTCTTCTGGCAGGGCGAGACAGGATGGCTGTTGCCCGAACTACATCACGAAAGAACAAAAGGAAATCTCTGCCCAGACACTGGCAGGCAAAACACGCGACCTGAATGAATAAGCAACTTCTATTAATCATCGCCTTGCTGCTCGCCCTGCCCTCGATGGCAGCGAAGAAGGCGCAGAAACCCACACTCATTGTCACCGACCTGCGCACGGAGCGCATGGTGAACCCCATGAGCATCGACACGCCGACACCACGACTGGGCTGGCGGTTGGAGTCGACGGAGCAGAACGTCGTGCAGACGGCCTACCATGTCATCGTGGCCTCTTCGCGGGAAAAGGCCGAGGCCCTGGAGGGCGACCTGTGGGATGTCACCGTAGAGAGCGACCAGTCGCAGTGGGTGCGCTACGAGGGCAAGCCGCTGAAGAGCAACACCCGATGCTACTGGAGGGTGCAGGTGAAACCCAGCAGACCCACCCCCCAGCCCCTCCCCACAGGGAGGGGAGTAGATAGTTCTTCCGCTGGCTTTTCTGTATACAAAACTAACTACGCCTCTCCCTCAGAGGGAGGGGATGGGGGTGGGTCTGCTGGGTTCTCCCCTTGGAGCGACATCGCAATGTGGAATGTCGGGCTGCTCACCGAGAGCGACTGGCGGGGCCGCTGGATAGGCCTCGACCGCGCCATGCCGTGGGACCGCGAGGAGGAGCACAGCCGCCTGTCGGCACGCTACCTGCGCACGGAGTTCCAAGTCGACAAGCCTGTGCGCCAGGCCACGCTCTACATCAGCGGCCTGGGCCTCTATGAGTGTTTCATCAACGGACAGCGCGTCGGCGACCAGGTGCTGGCACCCATGCCCACCGACTACCGCCGCACCGTGCTGTATAATGCTTACGACGTCACCTCATTGTTAAGAGTTGAGAGTTTAGGGTTGAGTGACTATAGTTTTGCCGCGGAAGAAGTAAAGTCACTCAACTCTCCGCTCTCAACCCTTAACTCTATTGCTGTCGTTCTCGGCAACGGTCGCTACTACACCATGCAGCAGAAGAAGAAACCATATAAGATAACGAACTTCGGCTACCCCACGCTGCGTGCCAACCTCATCATCGAGTTTGAGGACGGCAGCCGCAAGGTCGTTGCCACCGACGAGAAATGGCGACTGAACCCCGACGGCCCTATTCGCTCGAACAACGAGTACGACGGTGAGGTGTACGATGCCCGCAAGGCGTTTAGCGCTCATGGAAAAGCAGCAGACCCTACGAAGGCTGAGCCCGACTGGACGCTGCCCGGCTTCGACGACAGCGGCTGGATGAAGGCCGAGCGTACCGCCATCCCCTACGGCACGCTGCGCGGACAGATGTCGCCCGGCATGAAGGTGGTGCAGACGCTGAAGCCCAAGAGCGTCACCCGCAAGGGCGACAAACTCATCATCGACATGGGTCAGAACATCGCCGGCTGGCTGAAAGTCCGCCTCTCACCTCTCACCTCCCAGCGTGACAACATAGCAGGTCACACTTCCCGGCGTGACAACGCTTTAGCATACGGTGACTCCATCGCCATCCGTTACGCCGAGAAACTCGACTCCGCCGGTAACCTCTGGACCGAGAACCTGCGCCATGCCGAGAGCACCGACCGCTACTACGCCTGCGGCAACGAGACCGCCGACACCTGGTGGCACCCGGTGTTCAGTTACCACGGCTTCCGATACGCCGAGATAACAGGTCTGATAAAGTCTGACAGCCTGCAACACCGGGATGCGTTGACTACTAAATCGCAACGCAGGGAAGCGTGGCCTACTACCGACGACTTCATCGCTGAGGTCATCAGCGACGACATGGACGAGACGGGCACCTTCGTCTCGGGCGACACAATATTAAATAAGGTGTACCAGAACGCCCGCTGGGGCATCCTGTCGAACTACAAGGGCATGCCCGTGGACTGTCCGCAGCGCGACGAGCGGCAGCCGTGGCTCGGCGACCGCACACGCGGCTGCTTCGGCGAGGCCTTCCTCTTCGACAACCAGACGCTCTACGCCAAGTGGGCACGCGACATCTGCGAGGCACAGCGCGAGGATGGCTGCATACCCGATGTGGCACCGGCCTTCTGGAACTACTACAGCGATGACCTGACGTGGGCGGCAGCCCTGCCCATGACGCTGAAGATGCTGCGTGACCATTATGGCGACGAGGTGCCACTGCAGAAATTCTACGCCAACGTGAAGCGCTGGCTGGAGCATCTGAAGGACTGCTACCAGAAGGACGGCATCATCTACTGCGGCAAGTATGGCGACTGGTGCGTACCCCCTGAGCGCGAGGACCTTATCCACAGCGAGGACCCTGCCCGCAAGACCGATGTGTCGCTCATCTCCACCGCGTATTATTACTATATCTGTAAAAGCCTCTCCCCCAACCCCATTCCCGAGCAAAGCTCGCCTACCCGTAGCCTTTCCCGCGGGGGTGGGGCTTCTTGGTTCGCTGAGGAGGCTGCCCTCACCAAGGAGGCCTTCAACCGCACGTTCCTCACCGTGAAGAAAGGCACGGCGAAGGTGCCCGGCCACTGGCTCTACCCCGACAGCACCTACTACGGCAACAACACTGTGACGGCGAACCTGCTGCCCTGCGTCTTCGGCATGATTGACGATGACTATGTGAAGCAGCAGGTGGAGAAGCAGATAGTGAAGAAACTGCTCGACCAGAACGACGGCACCGTCACCTGTGGCGTCATCGGCATCGGCTGGCTCATGCACGCCCTCACGCAGATGGGGCGCACCGACCTCGCCTGGCTGTTGGCCACGAACAAAAATTACCCGTCGTGGGGCTATATGGCCGAGCACGGTGCCACCACCATCTGGGAACTGTGGAACGGCGACACCGCCTCGCCGAAGATGAACAGCGGCAACCATGTGATGCTCCTCGGCGACCTGCTCTCCTGGCTCTATGAGGACATCGCCGGCATCAAAGCCGAAGAGCCTGGCTTTAAGCACATCGCCATGGCACCCGACTTCAGTGTCGACGAGATAGACCATATCGACGCCAGTTACAACAGCATCTACGGCAAGATTGTCAGCCGCTGGAGGAAGGAGCACGGCCAACTCTTCTGGCATGTGGAGATACCCGCCAACACCAAGGCGACGCTACGCCTGCCCGATGGTGAGAAGAAAACCCTTGGCAGTGGTTCCTACGACCTTACATTACCTCTCAAATATAACGTCACTTTCACTCCTCCCTCACGCCTCTCCCACTCCCCTTCCACTCCCCAAGTCATTACGGACGAGTTCCTCTACAAGGATGCCCCCTTCCCCTCCTGTCACTCCGCCACCATCGTCGAGACGAAGAAGGGCGACCTCGTAGCCACCTTCTTCGGCGGCACAAAGGAGCGCAACCCCGACGTCTGTATCTGGGTGTGCCGCAAGCCCAAGGGCGCGAAGGACTGGACAGCCCCCGTGATGGTGGCCGACGGCGTGGACATGACACCCGGTCTTAAGGTGAATACCAACAATAAGACAAGCCAAGTCACCACTATGACCAAGCCCGCCTTTGGTGCACAGTTCATGCCTGTCAACTGGATAGGCAACTGGGGTGCCGCCGTAGTAGGTGACGCTTCCCAGCGTCACAGCAGCGAACCCATAGTAGGTGACGCTTCCCAGCGTCACACCCCCTACTACCGCGAGGCCTGCTGGAACCCCGTGCTCTTCGAGACCCCCGACGGTCTTCTCCATCTCTACTTCAAGATCGGCCCGAACGTGGCGGGCTGGAAGGGCTGGCGCATCACCTCGAAGGACGGCGGCAAGACATGGAGCCGCCGCGAACCTCTGCCAGATGGTATCTACGGGCCTATTAAGAACAAACCTTACAGCCTCACTCCCGACCGTCTCATCTCCCCCACCAGCGACGAGCGCAACGGCTGGAAGTGCTACTTCGAACTGAGCGACGACAACGGGAAGACATGGCGGCGCACCGCCTTCGTCGAGGCCGACAGCGGCGTGCTGGCCATCCAGCCCACCATCATCCAACTGCCCGAAAGTCTACGGGTAGGCGAACACAGTTCGGGAACCGGTCGCCTGGAGGCCCTCTGCCGCACGCGCAGCCGACATATCGGCGTCACCTTCTCCGACGACAACGGCGAGACGTGGAGCCGTCTGCAACTCATCGACACCCCTAATAATAATAGTGGTATAGACGCGGTGACGCTCAGCGACGGATGTTTCGCCCTCATCTGCAACGACTGGCCCATTGAGCCCGACAAGCAGAAGGGTGCCCGCACGCCGCTGAGCATCCTCCGCTCCGACGACGGCCTGCACTGGGAGCACTGGGTGACGCTGGAGGACAGCCCCATCTCTCAGTATTCCTACCCCAGCATCATCCAGACCCGCGACGGCCATCTGCATGCCATCTATACCTGGCGCCGCCAGCGCATCAAGCATGTGGAACTGATACCGTAGTAAGGAAGAAGGTGTAGAAACAGCCAAAGTGTAAGTATGAAAGAACAGTATATTGATTTCGGCCAGTATATCCGGCAACTTGTACATATTAAGAGAAAGACGATGAAGAAGATAGTGATGATGATGGCTGCCATAGTGTCGGTGCTGGGCACATGGGCACAGCCGACCTCGGTCATGGGCCTGTTTCCCCTGGAGGGCAGCGGGCGCGTGGTGTATAACTTCAACGAGGGGTGGCGGTTCCTGTTGGGCGATGCCGAGGGAGCCGAGAGCAAGACTTTCGACGATAAGGCCTGGCCGGTGGTCTGTGCGCCCCACACCGTGCAGTTGGTGCCTGCCGAAGCCAGCGGTGGCCGTAACTATCAGGGTATGTGCTGGTACAGGAAGCATTTCACCGTGCCGAAGGACATGGCCGGAAAGAACATCACCGTCCACTTCGAGGCCATCATGGGCAAGCAGTGGGTGTATGTGAACGGCCGGCTGGTGAAGGAGCACGAGGGCGGCTACCTGCCCGTTAACATCGACCTCTCGGCCATGGGTGTGCAGGCTGGCGACAGTTGTCTCATTGCCGTGAAGGCCGACAACAGCGACGACAAGAGTTACCCGCCGGGGAAGAAGCAGTCGCAACTCGACTTTGCCTACCACGGCGGCATGTACCGTGACGTGTGGCTCGTGGGCCGCTCGCCGGTGCATATCACCGACCCGTTGGAGCGCGGCATCGTGGCTGGTGGCGGCGTGTTCCTCCACTACGACCATATCTCGGAGAAGAGCGCAGAGGTGTTTATTGATGTGGAGACCCACCCCCAACAGACCCACCCCCAACAGACCCACCCCCAGCCCCTCCCTGGAGGGAGGGGAGTATATAGTTCTGTAGAACTGATTGCTACGATAAAGGATGCGGCGGGGAAGGTGGTGAAGACACTGAAGCAGAAGGTTCCATTGGGTAAAGGCGAATACACGACGACGCGACTCCACACCACCCTCAAGAGCCCCCATCTCTGGAGTCCCGAAGACCCCTATCTGTATACTGTAGAGATTAAACTAACTACTCCCCTCCCCCCCGCGGGAAAGGCTACGGGTAGGCGAGTTTTGCTCGGGAATGGGGTCGGGGGTGGGGCTTTCGACGGCGGCATCGTGCGCATGGGCATCCGCAAGGCAGAGTTCCGCGGCACGGACGGCTTCTGGCTTAATGGCAAGCCGTACCACCAACTTGTCGGCGGCAACCGCCATCAGGACTTTGCCTACGTGGGCAACGCCCTGCCCAACAGTCAGCCGTGGCGCGATGCCAAGCGTCTGCGCGACGTGGGCTACACCATCATCCGCGCCGCTCACTACCCGCAGGACCCCGCGTTCATGGATGCCTGCGACGAGTTGGGCCTCTTCGTCATCGTGCCCACACCCGGCTGGCAGTACTGGAACAAGGCCGACGGGTGGGCCGGGAAGGTGCACGAGAACACGCGCCTCATCATCCGCCGCGACCGCAACCACCCGTCGGTGCTGATGTGGGAGCCTATCCTCAACGAGACACGCTATCCCAAGGACTTCGCCCTGGAGGCCCTGCAGATCACCCGCGACGAGTTTCCCTGGCCGGGCCGCCCCGTGGCTGCCGCCGACCTGAACAGCGAGGGCGTGAAGGAAAACTACGAGGTGCTGTACGACTGGGCGGATAATATTAAGCCCCAGCAGGCCCACCCCCGACAGACCCACTGGGATGGGGGTGGGTCCTGCATCTTCACCCGCGAGTGGGGCGAGTATGTCGACGACTGGTATGCCCACAACAATATCAACCGCGCGGCCCGTGCCTGGGGCGAGCACGCACAGTTGGCGCAGGCCCTCTCGCTGGTCAATACCTATGGCATGATGTTCCACGGCCAGCGGCAGTTCATCGGTGGCTGCCAGTGGCATCCCTTCGACCATCAGCGCGGCTACCATCCCGATGCCTACTTCGGCGGCCTCTACGATGCCTTCCGCCAGAAGAAATATGCGGCAGAGGCCATCAGGAGTCAATGCCCCACCCCCGACCCCATTCCCGAGCAAAGTTCGCCTACCCGTAGCCTTTCCCGCGGGGGAGGGGTCGGGGGTGGGGCTGTTCTTTTCATCGCCCATGAGATGACGCAGTCATCGCCCGCCGATGTCACCATCTTCTCCAATTGCGACAGCGTGCGCCTCACCGCGCTCGACGGCTGGAAGACGGCCACGCTCCCCGTTGTCCACAACCCCGAGGGCGTGCCCAACGCGCCCGTGGTGTTCAAGGGCTTCTGGGACTTCTGGCAGGCCCGCTCGCTGAGTTACACCCAGCGCAACTGGCAGGCGGTGAAGTTCGTGGCCGAGGGCATCGTTGGCGGCAAGGTGGTGTGCCGTGAGGAGAAGATGCCCGCCCGCCGCAGCACCAAACTGCGCCTCTATGCCGACGAGATGGGCCGTCCTCTGGTGGCCGACGGCTCAGACTTCATCGTCGTGGTGGCCGAGGTGACCGACGACCTGGGCCATGTGCGCCGCCAAGCCCGCGAACACGTCACCTTCACGGTAGAGGGTGAGGGCACCATCATCGGCGATGCCGCCATCATGGCCAATCCGCGTGAGGTGGAATGGGGCTCTGCACCCGTGCTGGTGCGCAGCACCCACAAGGCCGGCAAGATTCGCATCATCGCCCGCCCCACCTTTGAGGGCATCCACGCTCCTACCGCCGACACGCTCACCATTGAGAGCATACCCGCCCCCCTGCCGCAGTGCTTCAGCGAGCAGGCGTCTACAGTCCCCATAAGTTCCATAGGTCCCATAGGTCGTATAGGCCCCACAAACCATATTACCGATGCCCAGCGCCGCCGCGAACTGGAAGAGGTGGAGCGCCAGCAGCAAGACTTCGGCATACAGTAGCGTGCTAGCAGTCCAGCGGCATACAGTAGCGTGCTAGCAGTCCAGCGGCGTGTAGTCCAGCCCCCATACCTTTGCCACCGCCTCATAGGTACAATGCCCGTCGACCATGTTCACGCCACGGGCCAGTGACACGTCGTCATGACAGGCCTGCTGCCACCCCTTGTCGGCCAGTGCCAGCACATAGCGCAGGGTGGCATTGGTCAGTGCGATGGTCGACGTATGAGGCACGGCTCCGGGGATATTGGCCACAGCATAGTGCACGATGCCGTCAATGGTATAGACTGGGTCGCTATGTGTGGTGGGATGGGAGGTCTCAAAGCATCCGCCTTGGTCTATGGCCACGTCGACCAATACCGTTCCTTTCTCCATGAGTCCCAGCATGTCTTTTGTAATCAACTTGGGAGCGGCATCGCCGGGAATGAGCACGGAGCCGACGACAATGTCGACGGTGGACAGTTCCTGCCGTATGTTGTGCTCAGAACTATAGAGCGTGTGCACGTTGGCGGGCAGTTCGGCTGTCAACTGCTTCAGGCGGGGCAGCGACACATCGGTGATGGTGACATCGGCACCCATGCCTGCTGCTATGCGCGCAGCGGCCTCGCCAACGGTACCACCGCCGAGAACCAGCACCTTGGCAGGCTTCACACCCGGCACGCCGGCCATGAGTTTTCCCTTGCCGCCCTGTGTCTTCTGCAGGTAATAGGCTCCATTTTGTGTAGCCATCCTTCCTGCCACCTCGCTCATGGGTATGAGCAGAGGCAGCGAGTGGTCGTTGCACTCCACGGTCTCGTAAGCAATGCACACGGCCCCGCTTCTCATCATGGCATGGGTCAGTTGCTCTTCGCATGCAAAGTGGAAATAGGTGAACAGCACCTGTCCCTTGCGCACCAGCGGATATTCAGGCTCGATGGGCTCTTTCACCTTCACAATCATCTCGCTGGCAGCATAGACATCTTCTATCGTGGGAAGGATCTGTGCGCCCACATGCTCATACTGCTCGTCGCTGAAGCCGCTGCCTTCGCCGGCAGTGTGCTGTACGTAGACGGTATGTCCGCGTCTTACTAACTCTGCTACACCCGAGGGTGTCATGCCTACTCTGTTTTCGTTGTTCTTGATTTCCTTGGGGATTCCTACAATACACATAGTCTTTTGGGTTTTTAGTTAATGAATATAATGGTGCAAATATACAATTTTTATTTCATATTCCAATGGTTTCGCGCCATTTTTTTGTACCCCCTTGAATTAATTAGTTAAATAATTTAAAAAGATAATGGCGTTTACTCCTCTTTACGTTTTTAAATGCTATCTTTGCTCCCTGAACATGCGATAAACTTACAAACTCATAAACATACAAACTAATAAACTTACAAACTAACTATAATTAAAATCACAATGAAGAAAATCTTTACACTTTTAGCCCTTGCCAGCACGACACTTGCTGCCCAGGCACAGGGAAAGTATGCCCTTGAGGCAGGCACTGGTGACTTTGCCGCCGGCACACAGGTCACCACAGTTCCCAACATCACGCTCACCTTCGGCTATGCCGGCGAGGCCGACTACAAGGATCCCGTCGAAGATGCCAACGTAGAGGGCTACACAGCCTATACCGCCGGCAACGGCGTCAACGGCAAGGCCGATGGCGGTTCCGGCACCACTTATATCCTGGAGCCCGCCAAGGACGGCGAAGTCACCGTGGCCGTGGTCATCAATGCCAACAAGGCACTCTATGTCCTTGAAAACGGCACCGCGCTGTCCGACTACAACGGTATCACCGTGGCCGAGAAGTCCTATACCACCTATAAGTTCAAGGTTGTAGGCGGCAAGACCTACAAGGTAACCTGCGTCAGTTCGAAGTTGGGCTTCTATGGCTTTGAGTACACCGTCAGCACCAACCCTGGCGGCGACACCCCCGTCGTTCCCGTGAACAGCGAGAACTACAGTGCCATCGTCGATGGTAAACTGGCTGCCGAGTTTGCGGCCGTAGCAGGCGACAATGGCGGCGTGGCCAGCAATACCGCCGACGGCAAGAGCATCATCACCATCACGGCCGGCAAGGCCACCGTGACCGCCGTGGGCGGCACTACGCCAGCCAACAACACCGAGATTGGCGGCGGCGCACAGATGATTACGCCGGGAGCAGCCATCGAGGGAATGGAGAACACCTACGAGGTGGCCTCTGTCGAGGCATGGAACGACGTGTCCTGGGGCCTGAAGAACCAGGGCGACATCGACTTCTGGTATGTCACCGGCACGGGCAACCCCTACGTGGACATGCGCTGTGTGCAGAACTCCAAGGACGGCGAACTGGTGCCCGACAGTTACAAGGCCGACTACGTGTTCTACGAGCCCGACGGCTCGCTGGGCATGCCCATCACCGGCCTCTATTATAAGTTCACCGCCTCGGCACAGGGTGCCTTCAAGGTGAAGGTGTGGGCCAACAAGGGCAACCGTAAGACCTTCGTCGTCAATGCCGCCACCATGCAGGCCGAACGCCTCTATGCCTCCGGCTATATCAACGGTGTGAACGACGAGGCCGGCAAGAAGAAACTGCTCAGCGTTGAGGAGGTCGATGCCGAGCACCACAAGTATATCTGGGGCAACTATGAGGCTGCACTGGAGAAAGGCAAGGCCGAAGACCAGACCCAGGAGGAGTACGACGCCAAGATGGCCGAGATGAAGGCCGAGTGCGAGAAGAACGAGATTGAGCGTCAGTATGTCATCGGCAACGGCAACCAGAACTTCTGGGGCTGGCTGACCTTCGACGTGGAGCCGGGCGAGGAATACTGGGTGTTCCAGCACTCCAGCCAGATAGGCTTCGGCGGCTTTGAGTTCCACGAGGGTATCACCGCCGAGGAACTGATCAGCGGCATCGAGGCAGCCTACGTCTACACCACCAACTTCTCCACCTACGAGGACGAGGAGAGTGGCGAGCGCGTGACGTGGAAGGGCGAGAAGGCCGTAGGCAACGGCATCTTCGCCAGCGAGGAGCCCGAACTCGACGAGAACGAGAAGCCCCTCAACATCGTGCCCTTCGGCGACTTCTTCCGCAACGACGGCTCTGCCGCACGCACCAGTTACTGCCTGCTGCCCAACGACGTGCTGGCACACTCGGCCAACACGCAGGGCCTCACATTTGCCGTCTGGGTACGCGCCCAGGAGACTGCCGCCAACTATCTCGATGCTCCGCTACTGGCTGCCTACCAGCAGGAGGGCTCCAACGGCTCACCGCTCTTCGCCGCATTTACCGACGGCACCATGAAACTTGACAACGGCACACAGTTTGAATACAGCGGCACACAGGCCGGCGACTGGCTGGCCGACAAGAAATGGCACTACTTCACAGCCACCTTCAAGGGCGAGGACGCACAGGTCTACGTGGACGGTGAACTGAAAAACGAGTGGAACTGCGGCGGCTCGCAGGCAGGCCTGTTCAGCAACGGTGCCGCCCTGCAGTATGTGTGTCTCGGCGGCAATGCACCCTCCGCTGCCAACGACGCTCCCTTCGACTTCGCCCGCCTGCTCATCAAGAACAGTGCTATGAGCGCCGGTGAGGTGAAGGCACAGATGGCTGCCGACTTCCCCGAATACGAGGCTTATCATAACGCAGAGACCGAGGGCATACAGGTTGTGGAGAGCATCGTGCGCAACGGTGCCGTCTACAACATGGCCGGACAGAAGGTCGGTGCCGAATACAAGGGTCTCGTCATCAAGAATGGCGTGAAGACTATCCAGAAGTAATCTTGTGGCAACCTACGTTCACATTACAGCCATGCGCCAGACGGTCTATCCTGACCTGATGGCAAAGTATGAGAATCCCATCGAGCACACCTGCGATGTCAGGGAAGGACAGCAATGGATTTCCATAGACGGCAAGCAACCTGAAGGGATGTGTCCTGCCGCATGGTATTCCATGCGTGAGTTTGTAGAGTCGCTGGCCAGAGGCGAAGGGAACTTCTACGACGGCTGGATGAAGAACCCCATGAGTGCGATGATTAGTTGCAATGACGGTTTTCGTCCGTTCAGTTTCTATATTGAGGTGGTTTTTTAGTAATGATATAAAATAAGTTCTTGCTTAGGCAAGCGACCAAGGTCGACAGATTGGTTGACCCGGGTCGACAGATCGGTTGACCTAGGTCGGCAGATTGGTTGACCCGGGTCGGCAGATCGGTTGACCTGGGTCGACAACTTGGAAAGGAGCCTGTTTTGACCTGCAAAGGAGCCTGTTTTGACCTGCAAACGAGCCTGTTTTGACCTGGCAAACAGCCTCCATTGACTTACATTCCAGTATGAGACTATCATTTCAGTAACCGTTCAAAGCAAAATGGTCGTTAGACCGTTATAAGTTGTCTCTGTTGTTCCTGTTGTCTTAAAAAGAACGAAAGGTGTTTTCTAAAAGACAACAACGACAACAAAAACAACATTTTCGGTCTAACGACCGATGTGGGATAAATAAAACCGCAGAAATCCTTTGCGGTTTTATTTTTTTGTTGTAACTTTGCAGCCATCACCCGCTGAGTGCAGACAGGCTGGTAACTCAAAGCATAAACAGACCTATGAAGATTTTAGAAGCAAAAGGCAAGAATACCTATAACACAAAGGCTTACACGAGGAGTCGTGCGAGTCAGGAGTACGCGCAGCATGCAAATTTTTCAGAAATGAAAAAACGCATTAGTTTTCTTTCCACACTACAGCATGGCTGGGACGGCTATAATGCTTTTCCCATAAGTAGTATTGTTATCGAAAACGTGCATGAACTTCTTTCAAGCATTGATGAGGATTGCCTAAGTGGTTGGCGTGCACTACCGGAAATCAATGGCACTATAAGTCTGCAAAACGACTTGTTGAGGGCAGGCATACAGATTGGAGATAAAACCCTCTCGTATTTTGTTATCAGAGGGGACAATGTTACCGGCGAAGACAATGTGGCTTTTTCGATTTCAAATTTTGTTAACATATTAAAGAGTATTAACGGTTGATGGCAGAATGATTCTAGACAGTGAACTTGTTGCCCATGTCATATTCCCACCACAAATGATACTCGACGGAAGGGTTATGCCTGCTGCTTTCGTGCTTCGTTCCTCCATAAACGAAGAATATCTCTCGGTACTCCGAATTTCGATACCCTCGTTCAATCAGGATATGAA
>JAFSYY010000037.1 GCA_017455845.1 Prevotella sp.
CGGGCAATGGCGGTTTCCAGCGTATAAGGCTCCGGTTCAGGATATTGCCTGATGACATCGAGCCTGTCGCGCAGAAACGCCTTCAATGGCGACAGGTCTGCATGGGTGTATATGTTCGAACTGAAGTTAATCAGACCATCCCCATACTTGTAGGTATCATCACCATGTCCTTGCAACATTCCTCAACACTCAACTCTTAACTCTCAACTCTCAACTATCAACACTCAACTCTGTTTATTATTTCGTCGTCCACGAGGTTAGGTAAGGTGACACAGAGGCCTGGTGTGCGCTCCATCTCGCGACGGATGGCATCCATAGAGCCTTGGTTGCGGGCCCATGAGCGACGGGCAATGCCGTTGTTCACATCCCAGAACAGCATCTGGCGGATGCGGCGGTCGCAGGCCTCGCTGCCGTCGATGACCATGCCGAAACCGCCGTTGATGACCTCGCCCCAGCCCACGCCGCCACCGTTATGGATGCTCACCCACGTAGCACCACGGAAGGCGTCACCGATAACGTTCTGCACGGCCATGTCGGCACAGAACTGCGAGCCGTCGTAGATATTCGAGGTCTCGCGGAAGGGTGAGTCGGTGCCGCTGACATCATGGTGGTCACGCCCCAGCACCACCGGTCTGGAGATCTCCCCCCGGCGTATAGCCTCGTTGAAGGCCAGTGCTATCTTCGTGCGACCCTCGGCATCGGCGTAGAGGATGCGTGCCTGTGAGCCCACGACAAGGTTGTTCTTGCCTGCCTCGCGAATCCAGTGCAGGTTGTCCAGCAACTGACCCCGTATGTCGTCGGTCACGTGGTGGCTCATCTCTTCCAGCACCTCGGCGGCCAGACGGTCGGTCACCTCCAGGTCCTTCGGGTCGCCACTGGAGCATACCCAGCGGAAGGGGCCGAAACCGTAGTCGAAGAACAGCGGTCCCATGATGTCCTGCACGTAGGAGGGATAACGTCCAAACACGTCGGCACCGGCACGGCTGGCCTCGAGGAGGAAGGCATTGCCATAGTCGAAGAAATACATGCCCCGGTCGGCCAGACGGTTGATAGCAGCCACCTGACGGCGCAGCGAGGCCTGCACGGCCTCCTTGAAGCGTTCGGGCTCTTCGGCCATCATGCGCTGCGACTCTTCCAGCGAGTAGCCCACGGGATAGTAGCCGCCCGCCCACGGATTATGCAGCGAGGTCTGGTCGCTGCCCAGGTCAACATGGATGTCCTCTTCGGCCAGCCGCTCCCACAGGTCCACCACGTTGCCCACGTAGGCCATGGAGAACGGGGTGAGAGGGGCTTCCCGACGGGGAACCGTCGGAAGTGATGGCTGGGTGAGAGGTGAGTCTTGTACCTGTTGTGTCCTCATTCTTATCTCTGCTATAACCTCGTCAAGGCTGTAGTAGAGCCGGTCCACCCATCCCTGGTCGTAGCGTTTCTGTGCGGCTTTCGGGTTGATTTCTGCGGTCACGCTCAACACGCCGGCAATATTCGCGGCTTTCGGCTGAGCACCGCTCATGCCACCGAGACCTGCCGTGACGAAGAGTGGCATCCTCTCATCGTTCTCCTCTCGCCTCTCACCTCTAATCTTCCGGGCGGCGTTAAGCACCGTGATCGTGGTGCCGTGGACGATGCCCTGCGGACCGATATACATATAGGAGCCGGCAGTCATCTGACCATACTGGCTCACGCCCAGTGCGTTGTCGCGTTCCCAGTCGTCGGGCTTCGAGTAGTTGGGTATCACCATGCCGTTGGTGACCACTACGCGGGGAGCCTCCTTATGCGAGGGAAAGAGACCTAAGGGATGGCCGCTATACATCACCAGCGTCTGCTCGTCGGTCATCTCACTGAGGTATTTCATCACCAATCGATACTGTGCCCAGTTCTGGAACACGGCCCCATTGCCGCCGTAGGTGATGAGTTCATGGGGATGCTGTGCCACACGCGGGTCCAGGTTGTTCTGGATCATCATCATGATGGCAGCCGCCTGCGTGCTGCGGTGCGGATAATCGTCGATGGCGCGGGCATACATAGGATAGGTAGGGCGGTAGCGATACATATAGATGCGGCCGTAGCGTTGCAGTTCCTCCGCAAACTCCGGTGCCAGTTGGGCATGCAGGTACTTGGGAAAATAACGCAGGGCGTTGCGCAGGGCCAGCCGTTTCTGTTCCGGCGTGAGGATGTCCTTGCGCTTGGGCGCGTGGTTGATGGTGGTGTCGTAGGCAGGCATCTCCGGCAGTTCCACGGGAATGCCGGCCTGTATCTCTTTTTGGAAATCGTTTGTGGTCATAGTATTATGCTTGCAGGAGGCGGGAATACCGCCTTTATACGGAATATGATGCAGGAGGCGGGGAAACCGCCTTTATACGGAATATGATGCAGGAGGCGGGGAAACCGCCTCCCACGGACAATTATAGTTTTGATTCGACAATGGCAATGATCTCACGCTCGTTGGCTTCGGCCCGCTTAATCATGTCGCTGGCTTCGGCCACCAAGCGGTCGGCGGCGGCCTTGTCCTTCAACTGGGCAGCATTGATTTTCACGTTAAGCCCGGCACCCAGCACGGCGGCACGGGCAGCCAGTGCGCCAACGCCGGCATCGCTCACGCTGTTAGGATTGCCTTCCTTGGCCATGGTTCTGCAGAGCACGAAGATCTGCATGGCAGCATGCATCGTACGCAACGGCACTTGTGTGGCATAGAGCGTAGCCTCTTGTATAGCCACCTCGCGGACAGCCTTCTCCTCGTTGGTAGTTTTAGGCAGGGCGAAGGCTTCCATGATGCGGTTGAAGGCACGGGTGTCCTCATCGACCAGCATCATGAGTTGGCGTATCATGTCCTGACCCATGTCAGCATACTGCGAGAACTCCTCCCAGCGTTCGTCCCAACCCACCTTATGTGCGGAGAGATTGGCCACCATCGTACCCAGTGCGGCACCGAGGGCACCCATGTAGGCGGCAACGGAGCCGCCGCCCGGAGCGGGACTCTCTCGCGATGTCTCGTTGGCAAAGTCGTTGACAGAGAGTTCGACCAATGGTGAAGCGTGGCGCGTGGCACATTCAGCGTCCTCGATAAGGTATTCAATCACTTTCTCGCGTGGGTTGAACGGCTTCAGGTCGTCGAGTCCCATCGACTTGATAGCAATCTTGATGATGTCCTCTTCGGGAATGCCCACTGAGCGTTGCTGCTTCTCCAGGAAATACTTACCCGCATCGACAAGCGCCTTCTTTGGTAAGAGGCCCACGATCTCCGTACCCGTGACACGGATGCCACGATTTTGGGCACAGCGGCACACCTCGTCGAAAGCCACATGGAGGGGTGTCACATTGAGGTTGGTCATGTTCATCGACACCTGTGCGATACCGTATTCGTCGATATACCAGCCTATGGCCTTGGTGCATTTCAGAGTGCCGGGCTTCATCACGGGGTTGCCCTTCTCGTCGCGGATGATAGCCCCCGTCAGCACATCGCCCTCACGCATGGGTCGTCCTTTCTCCCTTACATCGAAAGCGATGGCGTTGGCACGGCGCGTGCTGGTGGTGTTCAGGTTCCAGTTGACGGCAATGAGGAAGTCGCGGGCACCAACGGCTGTACAGCCAGTCCTGAGGACAGAGGAGTTCAAGGTCAAGATGGCCGAGTTAGGCGACATATAGTCGGGTTTGCGGCTGGGGTCTGTGAGTTTCTCCTGCAAGGCCTCATATTCTCCCGCACGGCATACGGCCAGGTTCTTACGCTCCGGCTTCAGGGCAGCGGCCTCGTAACAATAGCAGGGTATGCCGGCCTCGTTGGCCAGCCGCTGGGCCAACTGCCTTGCCAGCACAGCACATTCCTCCAGCGTGATTCCTGATACGGGGATGAGAGGCAGCACATCAGTAGCACCCATACGGGGATGTGCTCCGTGGTGCTGACGCATGTCAATCACCTCGCCTGCTTTCTTCGCGGCGCGGAAGGCGGCCTCAACCACTGGCTCCGGCTCTCCCACGAAGGTCACCACCGTTCGGTTGGTGGCTTCGCCCGGGTCAACGTTGAGCAGCAGCACGCCGTCAACCGATTCAATCTCGTCTGTAATTTCCTTGATGATGCTCATGTTGCGGCCCTCGCTGAAATTGGGCACACATTCAATGAGACGCTTAGTTGTTTCCATATAATTATTTAGGTTTTTAATTGCAAAAGATTGGTTCTTGAGTCACTTTGTTTATAATTTCCTACAAAGGTAATACAAAATTTATAGGATAAGGCGGCTTTTAAGATTTTTTACAAAAAAAATTCATTCCATATTCACGGTTCATACAAAAAAATCCGGTCGACAGGCTCTGACGCCTGGCAACCGGATTTGTATGGATTCATTGTTTGGCATAAAATGCTCATTTCAAATGTCTCAGTACCTTACGGTAGTAACCATTGGTGGCTCGCACGCTGTAGTTGGGTCCACCGTTCCAGGAACGTATAGCCTTCTCGACGTTGTTCGCTGTGTTGTACTTCGACTGAATCAGAAGGAACATCTCTTTCGACTTGGCCACGCTATAGCGGTCGGCCATGGTGTAGCGCAAACTCTTTCCCCGTGCTTTCAGAATGTCGTTACATTCGCGCACCATAATGGGAGTAATCTGCATGGCGCCTACCGAGTTCCCACTCACGGCGTTTGGATTTCCTTCGCTCTCTACCTGAATGATGGCTTCCATCACGGAAGTCCAGTCATACGGCTCTGAGTTCGTCGTTTTTTTGGCTGCCCCAGCACTCAGGGACATCAGGGTTAGAATTGACAAGCTCAGACATAATTGCTTCACTAATCTTTTCATATACTCTATTTTTAGGGGCTTTGCCAAGGCCCTCGTTTCTATGCTTTCCTGCCCTGTCTCATCGCGAGACGTTGCGGGCTTATCCTGAAATCGGGTGCAAAGTTAATGCAATTTTTCTGAATGGCCAAATATTTAACCTTCTTTTTGTGTTCGAGCACAGTTGTTTCTTGACTTTACTCAATTATGGTTTCCGCCTCTACACACACCAAAAGAGGGTATGCCATTGTTATGGCATACCCTCTTGATGCTCTGATACTTAAAGCCTTTCCAATATCACTTACGCAGACCGAGTGCCTTGATGATAGCACGGTAGCGATTGATATCGTTGACGTAGAGATACTTCAGGAGTTTGCGGCGACGACCTACCATCTTGGTGAGCGAACGGGCCGTGGCATAGTCCTTGTGGTTCTGCTTCAGGTGCTCCGTGAGGTGCTTGATACGATAGGTAAACAATGCAATCTGGCTCTCTGCGCTGCCGGTATCGGTAGCACCCTTGCCATACTCGTTGAAAATCTCCTGCTTTTTGGTTTGATCAAGATACATAATTGTTGTAATGATTAATAATTTGTTGCCTAAACATTCTTCCCACGTCTGCCGCCTTAATCACAACGGTTCAACGTCGTCGAATGCATCGGATTTTCCGAAAAGCGGGTGCAAAGGTACTGCAAAAGAATGAGAAATGAGAAATGAGAAATGGCTCACAATTAACATATTTTATGCAATATGCCTCAAAAAACTCCATATTCAAACCCCAAATCTCAATATAAAAACGTACCTTTGCAACTAACAACTGTAAATTGTGAATTATGAATTATGAATTGTATCTACCCTTCCCCCATCTTCGGCCCGGTGCATAGTCGGCGACTGGGCATTTCACTGGGCATCAACCTGCTGCCAGCCGACGGCAAGGTGTGCTCGTTTGACTGTATCTATTGTGAGTGTGGCTTTAACAGCGACCACCGCCCTACCCTGCCTATGCCCACCCGTAAAGAGGTGGCACTGCGGCTGGAAGAGAAACTGCAGCAGATGACGGCCGAGGGCATGCTACCCGACGTGCTGACGTTTGCCGGCAACGGCGAGCCAACGTGTCATCCGCACTTTGCCGAGATTATCGACGACACCATCCGTCTGCGTGACCGCTATTGTCCCAAGGCCAAGGTTTCCGTGCTGAGCAACTCGACGATGATCCACCGGCCGGAGGTGCACGACGCACTGATGCGCGTAGACAACAACATCCTGAAACTCGACACCATCGACCCTATATATATAAATAAGGTGGACAGGCCCAACGGTGCCTACGATGTCAATGCCATCATAGAGGGGATGAAGGCGTTTAACGGTCACGTCATCATCCAGACGATGTTTATGAGGGGCAGGATATGTCGAGGTACGGGGTGCGAGGTACGAGGTACAGGGTGCGAGGTACGAGGTACGGGGTGCGAGGTGTGAGGTACGGGGTGTGAGGTACGAGGTGCGAGGTGCGAGGATAGTGTCGATAATACGGGTGATGAATATATTGAGCCGTGGTTAGAGGCGGTGAAGGCTATCAGGCCACAGCAGGTGATGGTCTATACCATCGACCGCGAGACACCGATGCAGGGACTGGAAAAAGCCAGTCGCGAACGGCTTGATGCCATCCGCGACCGTGTTATCGCCGCAGGTATTCCCTGCACTGCCAGTTACTAGTTCAAGTTTCGCACTCGCTCAACTTTTTAGTAGTTAAAGTAGTTAAGGGAGTTAAGTTACTAACTTACATCTTAGTGATGATGCCCAACTGAGTGGAGCGTAGGAACGCGATGATGTGGCGTATCTCGTCACCGTCAGGCACCTGCTGCTCTATCTGGTTGATAGCATCGAAGAGTGATGTCTGCCCGTGGAACACCAGGCGGTAGGCGTTGGCGATATGCTTCAGCACCTTCTCGTTGACGCCGTAGGAACGTCCCATGGTGTAGTTCACGCCGCCATACTCGCTGCGTTTGGTGCAGATGATATAGGGGGGCACATCCTTGGAGAAGGTGGTGCCGGCCTGTATCATGGCACCCTGTCCCACACGTGTCTTCGCATTCTCGATGACGCTGGACGAGAAGATGACTCCGTCCTCGATGATGCAGTCGCCAGCAATCTTCGTGCCATAGCCGAAGACGCATCGGTTGGCCACCTTCGTGTCGTGCGAGATATGGGCGCCCTCCATCAGCACGTTGTCGTTGCCGATGACGGTCTGTCCGCCGGTGTGTGTGGCACGGTTGATGACCACGTTCTCCCGGATGATGTTGTTGTTGCCGATGATGCATTCGGACTTTTCGCCACGGAAGTCAAAGTCCTGCGGCAGTGCGCCGATGACGCTGCCCTGGTGAATCTTGTTATGACTGCCCATGCGTGTGCCGCTGAGTATGCTGACGAAGGAGAAGATGATGCAGTTGTCGCCAATCTCCACGTCGTCCTCGATATACACGAACGGGAATATCTTACAGTTGTTGCCGATACGCGCCTTTGGGCTGATCTCGGCTCTTGGACTTATTTCGCTTGCCATATTTCTTTCTTTTAATTAGTAATTGGAAATTAGTAATGAGTAATTATGATTAGACTCGCAAATGAGAAGTTTTCCAATATCACGAAACCAATCATTTCACCTTTTATTTTTTATTTCTGCAAAAGTAATCATAATTACTCATTACTCATTCCTCATTTCTCATTTACTTTGCTCCTCCTCCCAGTGCCTGGTACAGGTTCACTACGGCCTGCATCTTGTTGAAGTCGTCGGTGACCTTCGAGATGCGGGCGTTGAGCAGGCCGTTCTGTGCCTGGATGACCTCCAGATAGGTAGAGCCCTTAGAGGTATAGAGTTGCTTGGTGTCCTCCACGTTCTGCCTGTAGAGTGCCACCTGCTTCTCGTCCAGACGGCCCTTCTCGTCGCAGGTGTTATAGGCCACGAGGGCGTTGCTCACCTCGTTGCCGGCCTTCAGGATGGTGTTCTGGAAGGTATTCAATGCCTGTTCCTGCTGTGCCTTGGCCACCTTCAGTCCGGCTACGATCTGTCCGTGCTGGAAGATGGGCTGGGTGAGCGAGCCTACGGCCGAGAGGATCCATTTGCCCGGGTTGACTATGGTGCTGCCCAGCGAGTTGGTGAACACGGCGTTGCCCGTGACGGTGATGTTGGGATAGAAACGCGAGCGGGCCGTCTCGGTGTCGTAGAAGCACTCTGCCAGTGCCATCTCGGCGGCATGGACGTCGGCACGGTTTGAAAGCAGTTGTATGCCTACGCCTGCCGAGAACTTCGTGGGCAGGCTCTGGTCGTAGAACTTGCCGCGTGCAATCTGATGTCCCGGTTCGTTGAGCAGCAGCGACATGGCATTCTCCATCTCGCGAATCTGCTGTTTCAGGTCCAGTGCCTTGGCCTGCACACTATAGTAGTTGGCCTCGGCTGTCTGCACGCTGGTGCTGCGTGCGCGTCCCAGTTGCATCTGCAGTTGCATCATGTCCCAAGTGTCCTTGGTCAACTGCTCCATGTCGGTGACGATGGCCAGTTGCTCGTCGAGCATCATAAGTGTGTAGTAGAGGTTGGCCACGCCGCAGATGATGTTGGTCTGCACCACCACCTGATAGTCTTTGGTAGCCAGCAGTTTCACCTGAGCGGAGCGTTTCTGCGAGAGCAGGTTGCCGAAGAGGTCAACGCTCCACGATGCGCTGACGGGCAACTGATAGGTGCGTGACACGGAGGCTCCGTCCATCTGCACCTGACTGATGGTACCCTGCGGTGCGATGGCTATCGACGGCAGGAAGGCCAGTTTGGCACATGTCAGTGCCGTCTCCATCATCTTCACGTTGAGTGCGGCATTGCGCAGGTCGGTGTTGTTTTCCAGTGCCTGCTCAATGAGTACCTGCAACTGCGGGTCGGTGAACACCTCGCGCCAGGGCAGGTTGCCGAAGTTCTCATCGGTGTTGACCTGCAGTGTATCGCCGTCGCTGACGATGTCGCGCACCAGCCCCTGCGTGTTCACGTCGGGTCTTTCATACTTGTAGTATAGGCCACAACTGCTTAGCAGCAAAGCGGCCGTTGGTATCAATAGTATCTTTTTCATATTCTTCTTCATTGTTAATTAGTAATGCGTAATTAGTAATTAGTAATTATGATTAGACCTCTCACTCCAGAAAACTATCATTCTGCACCTTTATCAGCAAAAGTATTCATAATTACTAATTACTCATTACTAATTACTCATTTCTCTAAACTGTATTCCACAGGCCTCTTTGCATACTGCTGCAGTTCCGTTGTCACGTCGGGATTCTCATCGTCGCCTTCGAACTTCATAGGACTGAACTTCTCTTGCAGGCTCTGGAACATGACGAACAGGGCGGGAACCACGAAGATCTGGCACAGCGTGCCGACGAGCATACCGCCCACGGCAGCGGCACCCAGTGTCTGGTTACCGTTCTTGCCCACGCCCGATGCGAACATCATAGGCAGCAAGCCGATGATCATGGCCAGCGAGGTCATGAGAATAGGACGCAGACGAGCGGCGGCACCGAGCACGGCCGACCATGAGATGGCCATACCCGTTTGTCGGCGCTCCAAGGCGAACTGCACAATCAGGATGGCGTTCTTAGCCAGCAGACCGATGAGCATGATGAGCGAGATCTGCATGTAGATGTCGTTGGCATGGCCAAAGAGGGCGGTGAAGCCAAAGCAGCCGGCCAGTCCGAAAGGCACGGAGAGGAGCACAGCCCACGGGAGGATGTAGGATTCGTACTGTGCCGACAGGATCAGATAGATAAACAGGAAGCACAGCAGGAAAATCATCCACGTGGAATTGGTGGCCTTGGCCTCCTCACGCGACAGTCCTGAATACTCGTAGGTATAGCCTGCCGGCAGTAATGTGGATGCCACCTCCTGGCAAGCCTTCAGTGCCTCGCCTGACGAATAGCCGTCGGCCAACTGCACCTGCACGTTGATGCTGGTGAAGAGGTTGAAGCGGTTGATGTTCGACGGGCCATAGACACGCTCCAGCGAGCAGAATTCCTTGACGGGTGCCATGCCAGCAGGAGTGCGCACATAGATGCTGTTGAGCGACTCCGGTGTCATGCGTGTCTCGGGCGAGCCTTGTATCATGACACGGTAGAGTTTGCCGTAGGCGTTGAAGTTTGAGGCATACAGTCCGCCGTAGTAACCCTGCAGCGTGCCGAGCACCACAGATGGCGACACGCCCGCCTGCTTACACTTGGCCACGTCGACATGCACCATGTATTGCGGGTAGTTCGGGTTGTAGGATGTCTGTGCCATCTGTATCTCCGGTCGCTTGTTGAGTTCTGCGATATAGTCTTTCACGATGCCGAAGAACTTGTCCAGGCTGCCGCCCGTGCGGTCCTGCATCACCAGCGACACGCCACCGCTGGCCGAGAATCCGGGAATCATGGGCGGCGAGAAAGCCAGGATCGAGGCATCCTTGATGTGGGCGGTCTTGATAAATATCTGTGCCACCACCATATTGGCTTCGAGCGGGTTCATGAAGAAACGGTAGATGCCGTCGCCTTCCCACAGTCCTGAGATCTTCCACCACAGTCCTTTCTGTCGCTCAGCGAAGGGTTTCAACTTGATGATGAAGGTAGCCTGGTCGGAGCCGGCACCGGCAATGAAGTTATAGCCCTGTATCTGCTCGCGGCTCTGTATGGCGGGGTCGGCAGCGAGGATGCTGTCCACCTCGTTGATAACCTGCGTGGTGCGTGCCACGGAAGTGGCCGGCGGCATGGAGATGGTACAGAAGATGGTACCCGTATCTTCGTTTGGCACCAGACCGGAACTCGTGAGCGAGGCCGTGCCGATAAGGAGGGCGATGCCAAGGACTACAGCCACCATAACGATGATAGGACGGCGCACCGTCTTCTCAATGCTTTTCTTGTATTTACCAAGGATCTTGTCGTAGGCCACGTTGAACGAGGCATGGAAGCGGTCGACCACCGACATCTTCTTCTCATGGCCGTCCTTGTCGTGCGGCTTCAGAAAGATGGCACACAGGGCAGGCGACAGCGTCAGGGCGTTCAAGGCCGATATAAAGATAGAGACGGCCATCGTCACGCCGAACTCACGGTAGAACGTACCCGTGGTGCCGCCCAGGAACGACACGGGGATAAACACCGACGCCATCACCAGCGTGATGGAGATAATGGCACCCGAGATCTCGTTCATGGCATCGATAGAGGCCGTGAGCGCACTCTTATAGCCCTGGTCCAACTTGGCATGGACGGCCTCCACGACCACGATGGCATCGTCGACGACGATGGCGATGGCCAGCAGCAGGGCCGACAGCGTGAGCAGGTTGATGGAGAATCCGAACACTGAGAGGAAGAAGAACGTACCGATAAGCGACACCGGCACGGCAATGAGCGGGATGAGCGTAGAACGCCAGTCCTGCAGGAACACGTAGATGACGATGAACACCAGGATCAGCGTAAAGAAGAGGGTGAAGATCACCTCTTCGATACTGGCATAGAGGAATTCCGTCACGTCGTAGTTGATCTTGTAGGTCATGCCCGGCGGGAACAACTTGGCCTGCTCTTCCAGTTCGGTCTTCACCTGCTTGGCAATCTCGTTGGCGTTGGAGCCCGCAATCTGCTGCACCATGCCCATCACCGACGGGATATTGTTGTTTTTCATCGACACGGTGTACTGCTGTCCGCCGAGTTCTATTTCTGCCACGTCTTTCAGTTTCAGCGTCTGTCCGTTGGCATCGCTGCTGACAATGATATTGCCGAACTCCTCGGCTGTCTTGAAGCGACCGGTGTAGCGCATGGCATATTCGTAGGCCACGTCGCTCTGCTCACCGAAGTTACCAGGTGCCGCCTCCACATTCTGCTCCGCCAGGAGGTTGCTGATGTCGCTTGGCATCAGGCCGTACTGCTTCATCACATCGGGCTTCAGCCAGATACGCATGGAGTAGGTCTTCAGACCCGGGCTCTGCACGTCGCCCACACCCTGAATACGCTTGATGGCCGGGATGATATTAATATTGTTGTAGTTGGTCAGGAACTCGTCGTCGTAACGGCCGTCAGAGGTGAGGGTGAACATCATCACCTGCGAGGTCTGGCGCTTCATCACGGTCACGCCGATACGTGTCACCTCGGCCGGCAGCAAGGCCTGTGCCTGCTGCACGCGGTTCTGCACGTTGACGGCACACATGTCGGCATTCATGCCCTGACGGAAGAGCACACTGATCTGTGCCGAGCCCGATGAGGCAGTCGACGAGATATAGTCCATGCCTTCCACACCGTTGATACTCTCTTCGAGCGGTGTGATGACCGAGTTCTTCACTGTCTCGGCATCAGCACCTGGGTAACTGGTCCACACCACGACCGTTGGCGGTGCAATGTCGGGATACTGCTCAATAGGCAGCGTGGCCAGTCCGATAATGCCCAGCAGCACGATGGCGATGGAAATCACCGTCGACAATACTGGTCTCTTAATGAAATTTGTAAAAGTCATAATTTCCTGCTTTAATTAGTAATTAGTAATGAGGAATTAGTAATTATGATTAGACTTGACAATGGAAACATCTAATCTCGCGATGGTTTCCCGCATAGCAAAAGTAATCATAATTACTCATTACTAATTACTCATTACTAATTATTTTTTCATCGCCCCTACGATATCCCCGGCGGTCATGGCCTTGGCCTGCTCACGGATTTTCTCCTGGTAGCGCTGGGGCGTGATGGGCACAATCTCCATCTGGTCAGAGAGTTTGGTGATGCCGTTGGTCACATACTTGTCGCCCACCTGCAGACCGCCGGTCACGATATAGTTGTTGCCATCGTTCTGCGGGTCTACGGTAATCTCGGTGTAGGCCACCTTGTTGCTGTCCTTCAGCAGATAGACGAACTTCTTGTCCTGCACCTCCATGACCACGCTCTGGGGAATGACGATGGCGGCATCGGCCGAACGGGGCACGATGATGGTGCCCGAGCCGCCACTCTTCAGCAGTTTGTCGGGATTGGGGAAGTGGGCCTTCATCTGGACGGAGCCTGTGGACTTGTCGATGACGCCGCTGATGGCCACCACATGGCCGTCGTAGCCATAGACGCTGCCGTCGGCCAGTTGCAACTTCACGGGCGGGAAGGCATCAACGGCACCACGCAGGCCGCCCTCGCCCTGCGAGAGCGTCAGCATGTCTTTCTCGGTCAGCGAGAAGTAAACCTCCATCTTACTGATGTCCGACACGTGGGTCAGGATATTGGAGGCGCTTACCAACGCACCCTTCTTGAAGGGCAGTGTGCCCACCACGCCGGCGGCGGGGCTCTTCACGTAGCAGAAACTCAGGGCTTCCTTGGCCGAGGCCAGGGCAGCCTGGGCCTGTGCGAGGCCTGCCTGTGCGCTGAGGAACGAGTTCTCTGCCGTCTGCAACTCATAGTCGCCCACCACGCGGTTGGCATGCAGTTGCTTGGTGTTCTCAAAGGTCAGTTTGGCGGTGTTCACACTGCTCTGCGCAGTGTTAACGGCAGCCTGGGCCTGGCGCACCTGGGCCTGATAGGTCTCGTTGTCGATGACAAAGAGCACCTGTCCGGCACTCACGGTCTGACCCTCAGAGACATTAATCTGAGTAAGGAATCCTGAAACTTTCGGACGAATCTCCACATCCTGAATACCGTTGATGGTGGCAGGATAGGTGGTCTGCATGGCAGCACTCTGGGTGCTCACCGTTTCCACGGGATACTCGTTGTCGCCGAATGTGGGACGGCCGCCGCCTCCTCCACACGACACCAACACGGTTGCAGCGGCTGCAACCATTAGCATTTTGTTCATTTTCATACTGTTAAAAACTATAATTTATATATAAATTCTATCGTCTCTGTTAGCAATTGTTATTGCGCACCAAGACGGGCGCAACACAAAATCAGCATGCAAAATTACGAAAAAGAGGTGTAAGCAGGAAAACTTACACCCCTTTTTTATATATAATTAGCAAATTATGGTAACTCTTTATAATCCTTGAACATTTTCCACACCTTATCCCTGAAATAGGCGTTCTGCTGGTCTTTGGGCACATAGACGGTGGCCGTATATGACTCGAAGGCTTGCTCGATGACAGGTGGGAAACGCTTGGGCGTGATAATCTTTTTCAGGCTTGCACACCCCTTGAAGGCATCCTGCTGCAGACGTTCCACACTCTTCGACAGCGTCACCGACTCCAGGGCCGTGCAGCCCATAAAGGTGCCTGGCTCTACGAAGCGCACGCCCTGCGGTATCTCCACCTCCTTCAGCGACGTGCAGTCGGCAAAGGCTTGCTCGCCGATGGCCTCCATACGTTCGGGGAAGTCTATATGGGTGAGTCCTGTGCAGCCGGCAAAAGCCTGTGGTGCCAGAAAATACACGCGCTCCGGCAACGTGGTGTTCTTGCAGCCAGCCACCAGCATCAGTTTGCCCTTCCACGTGCAGATGATGCCGTTGCAGTTCTCGCGTGAGTCATAGTGGGTGTTGGCCGTGTCCACGCTGATGGTCTCCAGCGAAGGGCAGTAGGCAAAGGCGCCATCCTCGATGCTTGTCACGCTGGCCGGAATCACGATGTCCTTCAGTTTCTCGGCATGGGCAAAGGCGCCGGCCTTGATGTCCTGCAGGCACACGAAATAGCGCAACTCACTGAACGACTGCAGGTTGCTGCCTGCAAACACAGTGCCTATGCTGTCTACCTCCAAGGCATCCTCAGTGGTCATCTCCGTGGCGTCGGGCTCTATCCAGCCCTGCTGACGGGCCAGGGTGATGAGCGGCTCGTTAGTCTGCATGGTTGCGATGACGGCCATCTCCACGTCGGGCTTCTTCGGGCCGTCGGGACGGCTCACATAGTCGATGGCATAGAAGCACAGGGCAAAAATCACAAGGGCGGCGAGTCCGCCCAGGAACCAGATTTGTTTGTAAAACGGTGTATTCATATTTCTATGTTATTTAATTCAGGGGTAGTGTCATGATGAAGCGGGCACCGGGAGAATAGGAGGTGTCGAGGGTGATGTCGCCCCCCATACGGCGCACTATGCTGCGAGCCACGGTGAGGCCTATGCCGGTGCCGTCGTAGTAGTCGTCCAGTTGCACAAACTCCTCAAAGATACGCTCGGCCTCCTCGACGGGCACGCCGATGCCGTTGTCCTCGACGATGAAGAGCAGTTGGCGGCGGGGCTCCTCAGCCTGCTCCACGCGCAGCACCACCCTACCCTGCCGGGCCTGTGCGCCGGCACCCATGGCAGCCTCGGCCGGGCGGGTGAACTTGATGGCATTGTCGAGCAGGAGCACGAGGGCACGTGTGGCCTGCGACTCGTTGGTGTGGAGGGAGGTCATCTCGGCCTCGGGTGCTATCTGCAGGTCGAAGGTAAGATGGGCGGCCTCGTTGACGTGTGAGTCCTCGGCGGCCTGCGCCGCTATCTGTATGGCCAGCACATCGTCCTTGCGCTCTATGACGCTCTGGCTGCTGGCATCCGACAGTTCGAGCATCTTGTTCACCAGATTGGTGATACGCCCGGTGTTCTCGTTGATCTGGCGGTTGATGTCGGCACGCGTCTCATCATCGAGTTCCATGCCCGGGGTGGTGATAATCTGTGTAAAGCCACTGAGTATATTGAGCGGCGTGCGTATCTCGTGAGAGATCTGCTGGATGAAGTTGGTCTTCATCTGCGACGACTCCTCGGCGCGTGCATTGGCCGTCACCAACTGTGAGTTCAGCGTGGAGAGTTGGGTGTTAAGAGCCGACAGTTTGGCGTTGCCCTCTTCCAGTTTCCTGTTGCTTTCCTCCAGTTTCTCGTTGGTGACCTCCAGTTTGTCGTATGCAACAGAGAGTTTTTTCTGTGCCTTGCGGCGGTGCAGGGTATAGACAATGAAGAAGATGGTGAGCAGTGCCAGGGCTGCCAAGGTGCTCATCCACCGCATGTAGGTCATCTCGTTTCTCTGCTGCATAATCTGCGCATCCTTCTGGTTGGTGTCGTAGATGGTGGCGAGTTCTGCGGTAGAACTGTTTTTCTGGGCGGTGATGGCCGAGTCCAGGATGTTCAGTATGTCCTCGGCCGCCACGCGTGCGGAGTCGCCCCGTGCTGCTTTCCTGTTGGCATTGAACTTCGGCAGCATATAGAGTTGTATGTTGTCGAGCGACCTCTCCATGCCCCATTCGTCGAGCGTCCTGTCCAGATAGCGGAAGTTGTCGGCGGCTTCCTTGTAGCGGTCGGCAGCCATGAGGTAGTCGGTGGCATTGATATGGCCGGGGCCGGTCTTGGAATAGTCGGTCTGCAGGAAAGCCTGATAGGCCTTGGCTGCATCGTCGCTCTTGCCCAGGCCCTGGAGCGCCACGGCACGCATAATCTCTATGCGCCCCTGATACTCGTCGAAATATTCCGAGCGGGCATCGGGCTTCTGGCGGTATTTGCCCAGGAGCATCTCTGTGCGGTCTATCCAGTAGATGGACTCGGCATAGCGCCGCGTGTTGATATAGGCCATGCTGGTATATACGGTGCCGACGACCGCCTCCTGAAAGCCTCGCCCGGTGCTGTCGGTGCGCCAGCGGTTGGCATAGTGTCCGCGGGCCGTGAGGAAACTCTCGTTGGCCTCATCGTCCTGACCGAGGTTCAGTTGGCAGCAGCCTATATTATTGAGCAGGATGGCATAGTCGATGTCGGAGCCCACACCGCTCTTCTCCATCTTCTCCACGGCAGGGATGGCAATCCGCAGCGACCCCTCGAAATCGCCCTTGACAAGGAGCAGTTCTGAGAGCCGGCGTGCCGACTTGTTGTAACTCAACTGGTCCTGGTCGTTCTTCACCTCACATTCCAGGGCCTTGCGGTAGCATATCTCCGCCATGCGGTAATTGCCCTCGCGGTAATAGGACACGCCACGCCAGCGGTTGGCATTAAGGGCAGAGAGGTCGCCCGACATCTCGAAACTGTCGGCCAACTCACGCATACGGTCGTAGTCCTTGGCACTACCTATGTCGAACAGGATGCTGTCGGCCTTGTTTGCAGCGAGTTCCCTGGCCCTGCTGTCCTGCCCGCATGAGACCATGCCCATACACCATACTGCCATCATGAGAAACACCCATGTGATGTGCAGTGTCCTTATACCGTATATTCTATTCTCTGACATAACTGTTTTCGTTTTCTCGCTGCAAATTTACGCATTTTCCACGAAACAGGAAAGAAAAAGCGGAAAAAGTTTTTTTCCTGATGCGCAGCAAAAGCCTCGCCAACGACAACGTGGCAGATAACTTCGAGCAGATATTCGGGATGCCATCACTTCATAACGTTGTGAAACAATGCTAAATATTTTGGAGGAATGGAAAATAATGTGTACCTTTGCAGGTTGATTTTCAACTATATGTAAATAGGTAATGGAAAAAACTGACCAAAAAAAGATAACGCTGGGCGTCATCCTGGCTGCTGGCATGGCCAAAAGGCTGCGCCCGCTGACCGACGAGCGCCCCAAGTGTCTGCTCACCATAGGACAGCGCACACTGCTGCAACGCACGGTGGATGCGATGACGGCGGCGGGCATCAGCGAACTGGTGGTGGTGACCGGCTATCGCGCCCAGATGATACGCGACTTCCTGACGGAGCACTACCCCACGCTCACCATCCACTTCATTGACAATCCCGACTACGCCCACAACAACAACATCTTCTCGTTGTGGCTCACACGACCCTATACCGACGGCCGCGATTTCCTGCTGTCGGACAGCGACATACTGTTCGACCCGCAGATTATTCCCGCCGTGCTCAGTGCCGAGGGCAGCGCACTGGCCGTGAACAGGCATGAGTTGGGCGAAGAGGAGATCAAGGTCATCGTGGACGCTGACAACCGCGTGGTGGAGATCAGCAAGGTATGCTCCATAGAGCAGGCCGTGGGCGAAAGCGTGGGCTTCGAGAAGATGACGGCCGAATATAGCACGGCCCTCTTCCGGGAACTGGAGCAGATGATAGAGCGCGAAGGCCTTATCGACATCTTCTACGAGCGTGCTTTCGAGCGGCTGATACCCCAAGGGCATACGTTCCGAATGGTAGATACCACCCGATTCTTCTCCATGGAACTCGACACGGTAGAGGACTATGAGAACGCGAAAATAACGTATAATAATTAAGCATTAAGCATTGGATATATGAACTTTCTTGATAGAAACGAATTTAACTTTGAGCCCAGCCAGAAGGTGGTAGAGGCTATTAAGAATTTTGACCCGAAGACACTGTGCTTCTACACCCGTATCTACGACCAGGGCAAGAAGAGTGTCATCAGCGTGCGCGTCAGCGAGATTTACGGCGTACCCGAGGAACAGGTGCTGCTGGCCTACGGCGGCGAGGACATCCTGAAGAACGCCATCCACTACTTCCTGATGAAGGGCGACAACAAGACGATCCTCATACCTGAGTTCTCGTGGTGGTATTATAATAAGGTGGCACAGGAATGTGGAGGCACCTTCGAGATGTACCCCCTCTATGAGCAGGAGGACACCTTCGCCTATAACGTTGACGAGGTGATTGAATACACCAACCGCATCCATCCCCGCATGCTGCTGCTGGCATCGCCCAACAACCCCACGGGCAACAGCCTCACCTCGGAGGAGATAGGCCGCATCATGGAGCACATTCCCAGCGACACGATGGTGCTGGTCGATGAGGCATACGCCAGTTTCATCACCAGCGACGTGGACTATATAGCCCCGCTGGTGAACAAGTACGACAACCTGATTATCTCGCGCACACTGTCGAAGTTCTACGGGCTGCCCGGCCTGCGCTGCGGCTTCGGCTTCATCGGCAAGGGCCACGACCAGTTTATCAGTTACATCAACAAATACCTGGGCTACAACCGCTTCTCGGAGGCCGTGGCACTGGCTGCGCTGGAGAGCGACGAGCACTACCGTCAGGTAGCCAATGATATGGAATGGGGACGGCAGTTGTACAAGAAGGTGCTAGGCCCGCTGCCCGGCTTCAAGGTGTATAAGTCGGTGGCCAACTTCATCCTCATCAAGTATCCCGTGGAGATTAAGGATGCCCTGATGGAAGCCCTGAAGATTCAGGACTATAAGATCAAGTTCATGAGCGACAAGGGCTTGGAGTCGTGCCTGCGCATCACGCTGGGACGCAAGGAGCAGACACAGGTGGTTGTAGATACCATCAAGAAGGTCTACGACCAAGTGAGAAATGAGAAATGAGAAGTGAGAAATGAACGAGAAATATAGGGCAACACTGAAATCGGCTGAGACAGAAGACTGGCTCGACCTGCACGTCATCCGGCCGTTCTGCTACTACTGCGCCGTGTTCTTTGCCAAGTTCGACGTGCACCCCAACACCATCACCATCTGGTCGATGATCATCGGCGCCGCCAGCGCATGGTTCTTCGCACAGGGCAGTTGGTACTACAGCACTGCAGAGTATGGCAGTATGTGGCCAGGACTGGTATATAATATAATAGGTATATTCCTGCTGATGTGGGGCGACATCTTCGACTGCACCGACGGACAACTGGCACGCATGACGGGCAAGAAGAGCCGACTGGGACGTATCCTCGACGGACTGGCCGGCTTTGCGTGGTTCTTCCCCATCTATCTGGCCTTGGTCTATCGGTTCTATGTGCACCACGACCTGGAGTTCCAGTTCCTGGGCATCGAGAACACGGAGCAGAACACGCTCATAGCCACCGCCGTGGTCTTTATGCTCGCACTGATATCAGGGCTATGGGGCCTGCAGGGGCAGCAGCGACTGGCCGACTACTACATCCAGGTGCACCTGTTCTTCCTGAAAGGCGAGAAGGGCAGCGAACTGGACAACTCCGTACGCCAGAAGGAGATCTACGAGCAGATGCCCAAGGATGCACCCTTCTACGAGCGCTGGTTCCAGAAGTCGTATATAGAATACACCAAGAAGCAAGAGAACGTAACGCCCGAATTCCAGAACCTGCTGGCCAAGATGCGACAGAAATACGGCAGCCTGGACAACATTCCGCAGGAACTGCGCGAGGAGGTGCACCGAAACTCACTGCCGCTGATGAAATGGAACGGCCTGATGACCTTCAACTTCCGGGAGTTCTGGATGTTCCTGTTCTGCCTTCTCGATGTGCCGGTGTGCCATTTCCTGTGGGAGACAATAGCCATGGGGCTCATCTTCTGGTATGTCAACCATCGTCACGAATCGTTCTGCAAGCGCATTGCACAAGGACTGTAAGGAATGAAGTGGACTAAGCAGCGGTTGAACAACCTGTTTTTCGTCATCGGCATCGTCGCCGTGGTGGTGATGATACTCACCTTTGATGTGAGTTTTGCAGAGTTATGGCAGCATCTCACACACGCCGGCTACTGGCTCATACCTATCATCGGCATCTGGCTGGTGGTCTACGGGCTGAACGCACTGGCATGGCAGAGCATCATACGCTGCAACAGCGACGGCGAGCGGGTCAGCCCATGGCGCATCTACCGACTGACGATTACGGGCTATGCCCTGAACTATGCCACACCCGTAGGCGGACTGGGCGGCGAGCCCTACCGCATCGTGGAACTGTCGAAAAACATCGGCAACCAACGGGCCACCTCGTCGGTCATACTCTATGCCATGATGCATTTCTTCGCACACTTCTGGCTGTGGTTCACGTCTATCTTCCTCTATCTCGCACTAGCAGCCATCGACTACGTGCCCATGACACCCGCCATAGGCACGCTCATGGGGGCCGCCATCGTGTTTTGCCTGGCGGCCTTCTATGTCTTCTCGAAAGGCTACAAGCACGGACTGGTGGTGAAACTGATCAGATGGGCTGGCAAGATTCCAGGGCTGAAAGGCTGGAGCACACGCTTCCAGCAACGCCATGCGGAGGCCCTGCAAAACATTGACAGGCAGATAGCCTCACTACACAAGCAAGACAAGCGCTCGTTCTACTACAGCCTGTTCATGGAGTATGCATCGCGCATCGTACAGAGCCTGGAGATACTGTTCATGCTCCTGCTCTTCGGCATAGACTGCGGCGGCGGAATGCAGGGACTGTTCCTCACGTTCCTCTACTCCATACTGATACTGTCGTTCACCACACTGCTGGCCAACCTCATCGGCTTCCTGCCCATGCAACTCGGCGTGCAGGAGGGGGGCTTCATGATCTCCATCGCACTCATAGGCATGTCGACAAAACTGGGCAGCCATGTCGACTCGGCGGCACTGGGCATCTTTGTAAGCATCATCTGCCGCTTCCGCGAAATAATTTGGATCCTAATAGGTATTTTACTCATGAAACTTGATAACATTCACTTCGGAAAAAGCAGGATGGCCACCGTCGTGCTGCTTACGCTCACGCTCCTGACCGCCTCGTGCCGCAAAGACAACGACATTGAGAAGGACCTGACACCCTGGACAAAAGGGCAGGCCGAGCGCACGGTGATGATATACATGGCCGGCGAAAACAACCTTACAAACGCACAGGGCTACCGGTTCCTGCAGAGCGACTTCAAGGAACTCATAGAAGGCTCGCGGCAGTTGACCGACAAGCAGCGGCTGCTGGTGTTTGTCGACAGCCTGAACAACGTATCATCAACGGGCACACCCTTCATCGTGGAGTTGCACGGAGGCGAGATCTATCCTCTAAAACAGTACCCCGAGGAGTTCTATTCATGCGACCCCGCCAGGTTTCATGAGGTCTTGAAGACCATGACCGACACGGCACCGGCCGACAGTTACGGGCTGGTGCTATGGGGGCATGCCAGCGGATGGACCGTCAGCAACGACACCATAGCCGAGACGACGGCAGCGGCCAGAGGCCAGAGGCGCGTCTACGGACAGGACGACGGCAAGGACGGCAGCCTGGGAGCGGCCAGGTTTATGAACATCACACAGATGGGGCGTGCCCTGCAGGGGCTGCCACCGCTTGAGTTCATCTTCTGCGACTGCTGTAACATGATGTGCGTGGAGGTGGGCTACGAACTGCGCCACGCCACCAAGTACCTCCTTGGCTCGCCAGCCGAGATACCGGGCAACGGGGCGCCCTACAATGAGGTGCTGCCCTTCTTCTACAAAAACACCGGCAGCGAGATGTACAAAGGCATCATAGACACCTATTTTGAGCATTACAAGACCGAATACACGGCCTATTCCGACCTCAAGGGCTACAGCGTGCCCCTTTCGGTCATAGAGACGCAGTATATGGACAGCCTGGCCAAGGCCACCTATAAGGTCCTGCCGACATTCGTGCCACAGCATCCCGACAATGCCGAGGTGACAGACAAGGGCAACGTCTTCTATTGGTATTACGACGTACCCATGATGTACGACATGCGCGGCATGATGAGGATGATGCTCACAGACGAGGAGTTCAGAAACTGGGACAAGGTCTACAGCCTGGCAGTACCCTACTACCGCACCTCGCTGCGATGGGAAACCAACTACGGCATGCTATACCGCTCGTTCGACACTTTCCTGCAGGACGAGTCGCCCCTTGGCTGCGTCAGCATGTTTGTGCCCATCAACAGTTACTACTACAACCGCAGCGCCTACCGCTACAACGAGACCTTCATGAACTACGAGTGGCACAGGCAGATGGAATGGGCACGCTTCGGATGGAACTAATGGGGGGATGAAAAGTCAGACCGCCGGAGTATCGAAACTGTATACACTTCGTGTTCCGGCCGTATACAACTTGTATTCAGCCTGAATACAGTTTGTATTCGGCCGGAATACATTTTGTATACAGCCTGAATACAACTTGTATTCGGCCTGAATACAAAGTCACACATCTTCAATTCTTCAGTTCGATGCGGAACGTGGTGCCACGGCCTGGCTCAGAGTCCTTCACGTAGATACGGCCTTTGTGGTATTCCTCCACGATGCGCTTGGCCAGCGACAGACCCAAGCCCCAGCCGCGCTTCTTCGTGGTGAAGCCGGGACGGAACACATTCTTGATGTTCTTCTTCTTGATTCCTTTGCCGGTATCTACCACCTCCACCGCCACGACATCGTCTTCCTCCAGCAGCCAGAGGTCTATCCTGCCCGAGCCGCCCTCCATGGCATCGACGGCGTTCTTGCACAGGTTCTCGATGACCCACTCAAACAGCGAGGCGTTGATCTTCACCGTCACCACATGGTCGGGATAATGGCCCTTGATGCTCACCTTTTGCGACGTGCGCTTGTCCATATACTCTATCACGCGGTCAAGCACCTCGTTCATCGGCGTGGCGACAGGCTCGGGAAGCGAGCCGATCTTCGAGAAGCGCTCGGCGATACGCTCCAGGCGCTTCACGTCGTTAGACATCTCGGGTATCAGCGTGTCGTCGGGATAGGTCTCTTTCAGCACCTCCACCCATGCCATCAGGCTCGAGATGGGCGTGCCCAGTTGGTGGGCGGTCTCCTTCGACAAGCCCACCCACACCTTGTTCTGCTCGGCACGCTTGGCCGTGAGGATGGCAAAGACGGCCACCACCGCAAAGATCAGCACCACCAACAGTGCCCAGTAGGGATAGTAGGTCAGCCGCTTGAGCATGATAGACTCGTCGTAGCACACCAACTGATAGTCGTCGCCCAGTTCTATCTTGATGGTGTTGCCCGCCTTCTTCATCTTCTGAGCATAGTCGCTCACACTGGTCGAGTCGTCGATGTTGCGGTAGTCCATCACACGGTCCTTAGAGTCGAGCACAATGACGGGAATGGTGTTGTTGCCCTCCATCACCGAGGTAACCAGCAGCAGATACGACATCTCGTCCTCCTGGTTAAGCGCTTCCATGGCTTTCGCCCACACCTCCATCTTGTTGCGCTCCTCACGCTGCAGGTCGCTGACCAGATAGTGAGAGGCCAGCAGGGCACCTGCCGCTATCACTATAGCGGCCACCACCAGCCATATCTTCACCTGTCGGATTCGGTCAGTCCACTGCATGACTCAAATTTTTCGGCAAAAATACGTAATTTTACTGAAAAAAAGAAAGAAAGTGATGAAAAGTTGAGAGAAATAGAAAAAAAAGTTGTACCTTTGCACCCGCTAAAAAAGTGTATATGTGTTATCTGGAGCAATTCGACATTGACTTGAAGGCACTGACAGAGGCTACGACAGCCTTGGAGTGGCAACTGGACAATCAGTTCTTCAACGCGCTCGAGGAGGCACAGGTGCAGGGAGGCTCGCTGCATGTGTCGGGGTCTATACGCAAGACCGTCGGCTTTTTTGAACTCTCGCTGCACACTGGCGGCACTGTTCGCGTACCATGCGACCGCTGTCTGGAAATGATGGATCAGCCCGTAGAGGCCGACCTGCACCTGATAGTGAGGCTGGGAAACGAATACCAGGAGGGCGATGACACCGTCACCGTCAGCGAGGATGAAGGCATCCTCCATACGGCGTGGTTCATCTACGAGTCAATAGCATTGGCGGTACCCATCCAGCACGTTCATCAACCTGGCGATTGTAACGATGCTATGATGCGAGTGCTCAACGAACACTCGGCTGCCCGAAGCAGTGATGCGGACGCCAACGAGACCGACCCAAGATGGGATGCACTGAAGAAACTAAAAAATTAGAGAATTAAAAAAATCAAGAAATTAAGGAACTAAATAATTAAAAGATTATGGCACATCCTAAAAGAAGACAATCAAACACTCGTACGGCCAAACGTCGTACTCACGACAAGGCCGTAGCACCTACGCTCGCTGTATGCCCTAACTGTGGCGCCTACTATGTGTATCACACCGTATGCCCCACATGTGGTTACTATCGCGGCAAGGTTGCCATCAAGATGGACGAAGAGGTTGCTGAATAATGGGAAAGATTAACGCGATCATCACCGGCGTCGGAGGCTACGTGCCAGACTATGTCCTCACCAATGAGGAACTGTCGCGCATGGTCGACACCAACGATGAATGGATAATGACGCGTGTCGGAATCAAGGAGCGCCGAATCCTCACAGAGGAGGGTCTCGGCACTTCCTATATGGCGCGAAAGGCCGCCAAGCAGTTGATCAAGAAAACGGGCGTTGACCCGGACACCATCGACGCGCTTTTCGTAGCAACTTCGACGGCCGACTACCATTATCCATCAACGGCAAGCATCGTTATTGGCAAACTGGGACTGAAAAACGCATTCGCATTCGACCTATGGGCTGCATGCTGCGGATTCCTCTATTGCCTGGACACGGCATCTGCGATGATTCAGAGCGGACGATACAAGAAAATCATCATCATCGGCGCAGACAAGATGTCGTCGGTTACCGACTACAAAGACCGGAACACATGCCCACTATTTGGCGACGGCGCTGCAGCAGTACTACTGGAGGCCACAGAAGAGCAGAACATCGGACTGATGGACTCGTATCTGCGCACCGACGGGCAGGGACTGCCTTTCCTCCACATGAAGGCTGGCGGCTCAGTGAGCCCGGCAAGCCATTTCACGGTGGACCACCGCATGCACTTCACCTATCAGGAGGGGAGAACGGTGTTCCGCTATGCCGTCACCAACATGAGCGACGACTGCGCACTCATTGCCGAGCGCAACGGACTGAACAAGGAAAACATCAACTGGATTGTTCCCCATCAGGCCAACATGCGTATCATAGAGGCCGTGGCCAAGAGGCTGGAGGTGCCCATGGAGCAGGTGATGGTGAACATTGAGCACTTCGGAAACACCTCGGCCGCAACCATACCGCTCGCACTGTGGGAGTATGAACACAGGCTGAGGAAAGGCGACAACATCATCATGACCGCATTCGGAGCAGGCTTCGTACATGGAGCCAACTACATGCGATGGGCCTACGACGGCCAATAAAAAAAAACACTACCAACAAAAAAAGAGGGCGTTTTCTTACGCCCTCTTTTTTTGTTGGTAATAGGAGTGTTAGCGAACCACCTTCTTGCCATTGATGATGTAAAGACCCTTCTGGGCGCTCATCACGCGCTGGCCGGCGAGGTTGTAGATCTCAGACTTCTTAGCAGACTCGGTAGCCACGCTCTGGATGCCCACAGTAGGATCATTCTTACCAAAATACTTGAGTTGGAAGTTGTCCCAGATAACCCACTGGGTCTTCGTGGAAGCAGTGATACCAACATACATCATGCCGTCGTCCTTAACCTCGAAGGTGATAGGATCGATGGTGTACAGGCCGTTGGTGAACGAAACAGAAGCATCGTTCATGCCACCCTCCTCACCTGTCTTTGCAGGAACGTCCTGGTTGACTTCGTTAGCGAAGAACATAGGAGCGGCAGGGGCCTCACCCTCGTATTCATCCTGGCGATAGAAGCCCTGTGCGGTCATCTGGTAGAAGCCGGCGGGAGCACCGCTGACGGTCTGCATAATGGTGAAGGTGGAGTGGAAACTCTCGGCGCAGTTGTTCACCTGGTTGCCACCATTCAGGTTGCTGTTCGTGCAGTCCTCGCTAACGGTCCATGCGCTGACGCGCTGGTCGTTGCGGTTGAAGTTCGGGTTCTGCAGCAGGAAGGTCGCATCTACCGGATTATCGGCTGTTGCATCTGCAAGTTCTCCTAAGCGCTCTTCCATCACGCCGTCCTTCGTCACGATGATGAACTCACGCGGCGTGTCGCTCAGCACGAGGTTGTTGTTGCTGTCGATGTTGATGTACTTTTCGCTGTTGGGGTCAAGGATATAGAAACCGAAGCCCTGGTACTCCAGTGCCCAGCCCCACTCGCTGCTGTCCATGTAGAGGTTGACGCCGAGGAAGTGACTGTCGCCACCATTGCTGACGCGGCTGTCGATGGAAACGGTGCGGCTCTCAGCATGCGGGGTGAGCATCAGGTCGAGACCCATCTCGTTGACGATACCGCGTGTGCCGTAGTCGTGGCCGGCAGCCATCTTCAGATCGTCCTCAACGTCGATGATATAGTACTCGCCAGCGGGGAAGTCGATGTACCAGTTGGCCTTCTTGAAGTTGGCGATAGCGGCCTTCAGGCTCTTGAGAATATCTTCAACTTCCTCAATGGTGTAAAATTTGGTGTCAACGGCTGCATTTGCCATATCAATATAGTCTTTGAGCGCATCCTTTCCTTCAGTCTTGCTGTCATCATTATACAAAGCATTGGCCTCTTCTAACGCTGCCTTCAGATCTTTCTGCAGTTCTGCAAACACCTCCTTGGCGGTAGCAAACCATGTGAGTTGATAAATCTGCATGGTATGCCAGTTGGTGCCGGCCTTCTCCTTGCCCAGACCCAACTTGATATTACCGTCGGTTACCTCTACGTCGAACTGAAGCAAACTATACTCAGTGAAAGAGACTCCAATGTGTGAGGTGATGAAAGTCTTCTCGTCGTTGGCAAACACGTAGGCCACATCCTCCGCACCTTCCGCCATAGAACTATCGAAGCCACGATCTGGGGTGAAGTAGGCCGTACCATAGAAACCAACCTTGTACTTACCGTTGGTCAGGCCAGTGATGTCCTGATAGAGGATGGTGCCAGTGCGGTTTACGTCAGACTCATAGTGCTCGGCAGGCTGTGTGCTGCGTCCGTCATAGGTAGTGACAGCCGCTGCTGACCATGTTGGAGCAAGGTCGGCTTTATTGCCGTCGAACTTCTTCCAGCCGTCGGTGGCAACCTTGCCGGTCTGGTCGTTCTCCTGGTCGGCATTAGACTTTACGACGGCATCGATTTCTGCCTGCAGTTCTTCTGTACTAGCCTCGCCCTTGGCAGCAGAGTCGACAACCTCAATTAATTGATCAATGGCGATAGCATCCTTGTCACAATACAGGTCGTAAGGAACAGTATTGTATCCCGACCAGTCAGACATGACAAACAAGGTCTGGTCTGCAATGTTGGCCATGACGATGTCAGCAGTCTGGTTCCACTTATTGTCCCAGTTGTTCTCGGTTGTTTCGCCGTTAAGACGAACAAGAATCATGTTGCCCCACTTATCGTCAATGCCGGCTTTGTAAAGATCACCAACTTTTTCGAAGGCGACCCATGCATTGTCTGTTTCGCTGTTAAACACATAGACAGCATAACGCTCGGTAGCATCATCAGCATCCCATACACCAGGATTCAGATAAACAACCTTACTTGCACTAGCACTCACGACGCAGAGCATCATAACGGCAATTAAAGATAAAATCTTTTTCATACGCTTTAAGTTTTAGTTAATTTAAGGGTTAATAAAAAAAGTTTATTCGTCAGGGAAATACTTATTCAAGAAATCCCTTGGTTCGATAATTTCAACTGAAGATGCAAAATAAAAGTCTTGTGTATTTCGTGTTACTATGCAGTCGGCTGCTGCCTGTTCTGCCGAGAAATATTGCAATGCGTCTTCAAAATCCTGGGCTCTAAGAGTCAGTGAGTTGTCAACAGCAGTTTCTCCTACTGGAACAATAACAAATAGTTCTCGTATAGCATTTATTGTTTCATAAAAAACATCCGTAGGTATTTCCTTTCTTGTGGAATACTTCGTGTTAGCAATAGACAAATCAGAAATCAGGAGTGTGATGGCATTTTCTGCAGACAATTTAAATATTGCCCTTGCCTCCTTGACTCCAATGGATCGCATTTGTATATAATCAAGGAAAATATTGGTATCAATGAATACTCTCATAGACTACTGACCATATTTTTCCAGAAGGTACTCTTCTTTTTCCTTCTTCCAATCCTCAGTCTGGCAGGCAGAGAAGGCACCGCAATATTTATCTACCAATGCTACCCTACGTTGCTGCTCTGGAGTGAGTTCACGTTTCGGCTCCTGAGGTATGACATTAGTAAGAAAGAGAAATACCCTTTCCATAAGTGCCGTATCTCTAACGTCTATTTGGCTGACGAGCCTCATTGACATCTGTTTCATCTTCAGTGTAGTCATACAATAGTCATTCAGGCTGGCATCGACGGATTATTATCAAGCCCTTTGTTGTGATAGTTAATAATTAGAGTTAATCAAATACGCTGCAAATTTAGAAAAAATATCTTAACAATCCAAATATTTTCGAAAGTTTTTGTACCTTTGCCACGAAAAATAGAAACAGAAGATAATATGGAAATAAAAATCAATGGTCTTGAAATGATTCGCGAGGCTGCCCGCGAGTTTATCAGCGAGATAGGCGACCACAAAGTGTTTGCATTCTATGGCAAGATGGGAGCAGGCAAGACAACCTTCATCAAGGCCGTCTGCGAGCAACTGGGCGTCAACGACGTCATCACCTCGCCCACCTTCGCCATCGTGAATGAATATGAGGTAAGAGGGGCGGTAGCAAATTCTTCACTCTTCACACTTCACTCTTCACTTATTTATCACTTCGACTTCTACCGCATCAAACGCATAGAGGAGGTCTATGACATGGGCTATGAGGACTACTTCTACAGTGGCGCACTATGTTTCATAGAGTGGCCAGAACTCATTGAGAGCCTGCTGCCCGACGATGCCGTCAAGGTGAGCATCGAGGAAAACGAAGACGGCACACGAGTCGTGAGATACTGAACAACAAAGCAGATACCCGTCATGATGAAAAGACTACTTGCCACCATCATCGCCCTGCTTTCCGTTGTCTGTACGATGACGGCCAAGGAAGGTTCCGTCCCCGAAGAGGATGGCTCGCGACCCGAAGATAACGTATATGATGTTTTCGTCGCTGAAAAAGAGATGAAGGCCGACCTGCTACAGATGCTGGCCTACTTCGCCACCTATATAGAGAACGACTTCCAGGAGTGCGTGGCCACCAACAGCATAGGCGAGGCCTGCGGATGCTTCAAGGGCGAGAACACCATGGCCAACGACGAGAGAGGGGTGCGGCCAAATGCCGACTTGTCGATGGTCTGCGCATTCTTGGCAAAATACGGAAAAGGAAAGGTGACACTGTCAGAAGGCGTGACATGGGACAAGATAGAGGACATGGCCATGAAGAGCCTGGTCTTCGCATACTCTACACATAAGGCCAACAAACTGAAGGTATGCGCAGGAAACAACTACTGGGGCTCGACCTCCACAAGCGATGCCGTATGGGAGAGTTCACTATGGGCTATGTCGGTGGCTTACTCGGCATTCTTCCAATGGCACAAACTGAATGACGCACAAAAGAACTATATATACCAGTTGCTGAAGGCAGAATGTAACTACGAACTCTACCGCGACATTCCCACCGGCTTTGACGGCGACACGAAGGCCGAAGAGAACGGATGGGAGGCCGACGTGCTGGCTGCCACACTGGGACTTTTCCCCAACGACCCGCTGGCTCAGAAATGGTTCCAGCGGCTGCGCGAGTTTGCCATCAACAGTTATTCGCAGAAGGATGATGCGACAGATGACACCGTCATTGACCCGGACTATGACTCAACGACGGTGAGAGACCTGTATCGCGGGCAAAACCTCTATGATGACTACACGTTGCAGAACCATAATTATTTCCACACCTCGTACCAGAACGTGGTGATTCAGGAACTGGGAGAGGCTGCTCTGGCCCTGAAACTCTTCCAGAAGGAACTGCACGGCACGGAGCGCTGGAAAACAAACGCACTGATGCACAACAACGACAAGGTGATGCAGGAGGTGCTCTACTGGCTGGCACTCAGCGACGGAGAACTGGCCATGCCCAACGGCAACGACTGGAGCCTATTCCTCTACGACCAGATAACCTCCTACTCTACCAACGCCTGCTTCCTCAGAGACCCGCACGCGCTGATGCTGGAAAACCTGGCATACCGGATGATCAAGGCTCGCCAGCAGACCACCACAGAGAGGCTAAAGGCCGACGGCGACACATCGAAGGCCGGCTCATGGCTGCTGCGGGCCGACGTAGGAGCCAGACGCATGGGGGTACAGGCCCACCGCGTGATGATGACATGGCTCATGCATGAGGTACTCTCCACCGCCAGCCTCTCCCCCACCCGCTGGGATGACTTCAACCGCGAATACGGGCCTGCGAAGGTTTTCCCTTCGCAGAACATCGTCCGCGCCTCCACCCACGACCGATTCACCTGCTTCTCATGGAGCACGGGCCTAAACAGTTACACCGGCTATATCGCCCCCCACATTAATCCCATCGTTTCTCCGTCGGGCACAGCCACCACTCCCGCCGGTTTTCCGTCGGGCACAGCCACCACTCCCGACGCATCTCCGTCGGGCACAGCCACCATTCCCGCCGCTTTTCCGTCGGGCACCAACCTCATCGTCCCCTTCCGGGCCCACAACACCGGAAACTTCCTGGGTTGGTACGAGGTGGAGGGAAGGAAGACCAACGCAGTGCCCGTGGTCAGCGGCATCTACGACCTGCACGAAGACAGTTACATGATGAATGGCGAACTGAACACCAACGACGGAACGCTGAACAACCGCTTCGCCATCTACTCCACGCCCGGCAATGCCGTCATCTACCTGGACCATGTGCGTGCCAATGCCGATGTGACCATCAAGAAGGAGAAAGGCGGACTGATGGCCATCAGCATGGACGAAATGACCAAGACCGAGCGCACATTCTGCTACGAGGAAGGTGACAGCACAGGTACAACGCTGCTCGACGGCAGCACCTTCACACAGATGACCACCAACTGGATAAACGTCAGCAACAGCCTCAGCATCGTTTCTGTGAGCGACAAGCAAATGGCTTTCGGCGAAAAAGCCAACAACAACTCTGTCATGACTGCCAAGTTATATGCCTCATATTCCGACAAGAGCCGCTCGGTGAAGGCTGGCGACGTGGTTGACCGGCGCAACGTCACATACTATACCAACAGCGACAATGCACAGGCCAAGGCCATGGCAGACGGAGCAACACTTCTGACTACGCCAGAGGGGTGGAACGGCATCATCATGCCCGACAACAACGGCCACGGAGCCGGCGGTGCCGTCCACTATATGCTACTCTCCAACTTTGCCGGAAGCAACAAATGCACACTAAGAGACGTGACCGTAGAAGGACTGGGCTGCCCTGTGTTCAACGTTCCGACAACCATCACTGCTGACGGTGCCTCTGCCACCTACAACGTAGAAGAGAACCATTCGGCCGTTGCCGTCATCCGCTATTTCATCCAAGGTGAAGGGGTGGATGCCTTCCAGGATAAAGACGACGATGGGGTCATCTATGTTCGTAACACAAAGAAAGGACGGAACACCATCCGTGTGACATACAATGCCGGCAATCATAGCGACAGTAAAGAATACACTCTGAAGAGCAAGACCGTGAAAATCCGTCTGGACAACAACAAAAAAATGCTCTCACCTTTGCGGTGAGAGCATTTTTTTATGCAATGATAAATATTTACTTGGAATAACCTATTCAGCCTTTGCCTCCTCAGCAGGGGCCTCTTCGGTTGCAGGTGCCTCCTCAGCCTTGGGAGCCTCCTGAGCAGGAGCCTCAGCCTTGGGAGCAGACTTGCGCGAACGACGGGTAGCCTTCTTCTTCGTCTCGGTCTTTGCCATGTCGGGATCAAAGTCAACGAGTTCGATGAAGCAAATCTGAGCAGCATCGCCCTGACGGGTACCCAGTTTGATGATACGGGTGTAGCCACCGGGACGGTCGCCAACCTTCTCACTCACCGTGGAGAAGAGTTCCTTGATAGCCTCTTTGTTCTGCAGATAACTGAAAACCACACGGCGTGAATTGGTCGAGTCCTCCTTGGCCTTGGTAATCAGGGGCTCAACATACTTTTTAAGGGCCTTTGCCTTGGCCACGGTCGTAGTGATTCTTTTGTGCATGATCAGCGAAACGGCCATGTTGGCAAGCATGGAAGCGCGATGCGATGCAGTACGACCCAGATGATTGAATTTCTTATTATGTCTCATTGTTCTTTTTACTTTTTATTGGGCAAATTATAAATTATGCATTATGAATTATGCATTATGAATTATGCATTATGCATTATAAATTATGCATTATTCTTTGTCCAGTTTATACTTTGTAATGTCAGTTCCAAACGACAGATTCAGACTCTCGAGCAAATCATCAAGCTCAGTGAGCGATTTCTTACCGAAGTTACGGAACTTCAGAAGGTCGGTCTTATTGAACTGCACCAAGTCGCCAAGCGTCTCCACGTCGGCAGCCTTCAGACAGTTAAGGGC
>JAFSYY010000038.1 GCA_017455845.1 Prevotella sp.
CTGCGATGGCAGCCGTGGCAAATGCCAGCATTAATAGTTTTCTCATGTTGATAAAAGATTTTTAATTCGTGTGCAAAGTTAATCATATAGCATGAGATGCCGTTTGCTATATGTTTCGTTTCCTTCACATTTTGTGCCACCTACCAACGAAAAAATGAAACGAATGTCAAAATAATGAAAAACGTTTGGCCGTTTCACGGAAATCTATTACCTTTGCTTCTGATTAACAACCAAACTTTATTAGCATTATGATTGACCAAATGTTTATGTATGGTATGATAGCAGCGGGAATACTGCTGTTGTGCTTCTTCGTGTTTATCTCATACGTGAAGGCACCGCCTTCGTTTGCCTTCATCATCTCGGGTCTCAGCAGCCAGCCCCGTGTGCTCATTGGCAAGGGCGGCTTCCGCATACCCTTCCTGGAGCGACTGGACCGCGTGTACCTGGGCCAGATCACCGTAGACATCAAGACGGAGGAGAGCGTGCCCACCAACGACTTCATCAACGTCGACGTGGATGCCGTGGCGAAGATACGGGTGACACCCAACAACGAGGGCACGCGCCTGGCCGCCAAGAACTTCCTGAACATGACACCCGACCAGATTGCCGCGCAGTTGCAGGACTCGCTGCAGGGTAACATGCGTGAGATCATCGGCACGCTGGACCTGCGCTCGCTGAACACCGACCGCGACGGCTTCTCCGACCAGGTGATGCAGAAGGCGCAGCCCGACATGGCCAAACTGGGTATCGAGATTATCTCGTGCAACATCCAGAACGTGACCGACCGCGAGGGACTGATCAAGGACCTGGGTGCCGACAACACCGCGAAGATCAAGAAGGATGCCGCCATCAACCGCGCCATTGCCGAGCGCGACGTGAAGATCGAAGTGTCGAAGGCCGACAAGGAGAGCAACGATGCCCGCGTGGATGCCGACACCGCCATCGCCATCAAGAACAACGACCTGGCCCTGAAGCGTGCCGCCCTGAAACAGCAGGCCGACACCGCACAGGCCGATGCCGACGCCGCCTACGCCATCCAGCAACAGGAACAGCAGAAGACCATCAACGTGAAGACGGTGGAGGCCGAGATCGAGAAGACCAAGCGCGAGCAGATCCTGTCGCGTGAGCGCATCGAGATCAAACAGAATGAACTGTCGGCCGAGATTGAGAAACTGGCCGATGCCGACAAGTACAAGATTGAGAAGAACGCCGCCGCCGAACTGGAGCAGCGCAAGCGTGTGGCCGAGGCCCAGAAATACGAGGCCGAGCAGCGTGCCCTGGCACAGAACGCCGAGAGCGATGCCGCCCGCTACCGCCTGGAGCAGGAGGCCATCGGTATCAAGGCCAAGGGTGAGGCCGAGGCCTACGCCATCCAGAAGAAGGGTGAGGCCGAGGCTCTGGCCATGGACCGCAAGGCGGAGGCCTATAAGAAATACAACAATGCCGCCGTGGTGCAGATGATGATCGAGGTGCTGCCGCAGGTGGTGGAGAACGTGGCCAAGCCTATCAGCGCCATCAAGGATGTGCACGTGTACAGCGGCGGCCAGGACAGCGGTGCCGGCGTGGCAGCCATGAGCGGCGGCGTGCCCGTAGCCATCAAGCAGGCTTTCGACGTGCTGAAGAGCGCCACCGGCGTTGACATGGCTGACATCATGCGTGCCGGCACCATGGAGGCCAAGGTGACACGCAACGTGAACCTGAACGACCAGGCACGCGAGGCCGTGGACGGAATTATTGGAAATGAGAAGTGAGAGGTGAGAAGTTAATTATGAATTATGTACTATGAACCATAATGAGTAAGAGCCAGGATTTGCTCTCATACATCCGTGAAGGTCGCACGATGACGCAGCAGGAGATGCTGCGGCTCATCGTGCAACTTTCTATTCCCTCTATCCTGGCACAGATTTCCGCCACGGTGATGTTTTTCATCGATGCATCGATGGTGGGACATCTCGGCGCAAAGGCATCGGCATCCATCGGCATCGTAGAGACCACGGGATGGCTGATGGGCGGCCTGGCCTCGGCTGCCAACATGGGCTTCTCCGTACAGGTGGCCCACTTCATCGGCGCCAACGACTTCGGCAATGCACACCGCGTGATGCGGCAGTCGCTGGTATGCTGCCTGCTCTTCAGTGTGATGATAAGCATCGTCTGCCTGGCCATCAGCCCGTTCCTACCCTACTGGCTGGGCGGCAGCGAGGAGATAGCACGCGACGCATCGCTCTATTTCGCCATCATCGGCCTCTGCGGCATCTTCTTCCAGATGGAAGGGCTGGCAGGCTCGATGCTGAAGTGCTCGGGGAATATGAAGGTGCCCTCGATGCTGAACATCGGCATGTGTGTCATGGACGTCCTGTTCAACTACCTTTTTATATATATATTCGACCTGGGGGTGATGGGTGCCGCCATGGGCACCGGCCTGGCCGAACTCATCACCGCCGCGCTGATGCTCTGGTTCCTGCTGGTAAGGAGCGACATGCTGGGAATCTTCAAGAAGGAAAAAGGGAAAAGCGAATCATTGGCTCCCGCATCCTTCCATCCTACCACCGACGTAGTGTCCACCGCCTTCAAGATCGGGGCACCCATGGGCCTGCAGCACCTGCTGATGGGCGGCGCACAGATCGTGAGCACACTCATCGTGGCACCCCTGGGCACCGTCGCCATCGCGGCCCACTCGCTGGCCATCACCGTCGAGAGCCTGTGCTATATGCCGGGCTTCGGCATCGCCGAGGCCGCCACCACACTCGTAGGACAGGGCATCGGCGCAGGCCAACGGCTGCTGACACGCTCCTTTGCACGCCTGTCGGTGGCACTGGGCATCATGGTAATGACATTTATGGGCGTGCTGATGTGGATTTTCGCTCCGCAACTGATGACCATCATGTCGCCTGTCCGGGAGGTCATCGCCCTGGGCACCGACGTGCTCCGCATCGAGGCGTGGGCCGAGCCGATGTTTGCCGCGGCCATCGTGTGCAACGGTGTCTTCGTGGGTGCCGGCGACACGCTGAAGCCGGCCATCATGAGCCTCACGACAATGTGGGGCGTGCGACTGACACTGGCCTGGTGGCTGGCCAAGGACTACGGCCTGAAGGGTGTATGGACCGCCATGGCCATCGAACTCACCTTCCGTGGCATCATCTTCCTCGTCAGGCTATTCCACGGCAAATGGAACAAAAAACTGAAATAACATATTACGACCACGAATGAAACGAATTAAGATTGGCTTACTACTGATTGCACTGCTGATGTGTACGGCGGCATCGGCACAGACACACGAAGTGCTGATAGAGACGACGGAAGGCAACATTCGCATCATGCTCTACGACGACACGCCACTGCACCGCGACAACTTCCTGAAACTCGTCGACGAGCACTTCTACGACTCGCTGCTCTTCCACCGCGTCATCAAGTATTTCATGATACAGACGGGCGACCCGAAGAGCCGCACGGCACAGCCGGGAGAGACGCTGGGCGGCGGCGACCTGGGCTATACCATCCCCGCCGAGATCCTCACACCTACACACTACCACCGCCGGGGGGCCGTGGCCATGGCCCGCGAAGGCGACGCCAAGAACCCGGAGCGACGCTCCAGCGCCTGCCAGTTCTATATCGTCTGGGGCAAGACCTACTCCACCAAGGAACTGGAGGCCATTCAGGAGAAGGTGCTGAAGAACACCAACGGAAAGACCAACATCAGTTCGGAGATGTTCTGGACATACCGCAAGGTGGGCGGCTCGCCACACCTCGACGGCCAGTACACCGTCTTCGGCGAGGTGGTAGAGGGGCTCGATGTAGTGGAGCGCATACAGCAGGCGTTCACCGACGACTACAACCGTCCCGTGGACGACATCCGCATCATACGATTTACACGTAAATAGCGACAGAAACAATATGGAAACACAGAAAATCATGACGAGTGAAACGATACTGCAGGCACTGGTGGCTGCCTACGGCGGCGAGGAACGCCTGGTGAGCGAACTGCTCAAGCGCGAGCAAGGTTGCAAGAAGCCTGTCACGGAAGAGCAGTTGAGACGCCTGGGTGGGCATGTGCGCGACATCACACCAGTGGGTAACCTGAGCGCCTGCCTCGGGCCGCAGGTCACCGAGGTGAGGCCGCAGTCGCTGGAGTGCGACGTGGTGCGCTTCCAGAACAACAAGGAGAAATGGGTGGCACTGGTAGGCCTGCTCAACGGCTATCCCTACGAGATCTTCACCGGTCTGCAGGACGACGACGAGGGCATCGTGCTGCCAAAGTCGGTGACGAAGGGCAAGATCATCAAGCAGACCAACAGTGACGGCACCAAGCGCTATGACTTCCAGTTTGAGAACACTCGCGGCTATAAGATCACCGTGGAGGGACTGTCGGAGAAGTTCAACCCCGAATACTGGAACTACGCCAAACTGATCAGTGGCGTGCTGCGCTACCGCATGCCCATCGAGCACGTCATCAAACTGGTGGCCTCGCTGCAGTTGGGCTCCGAGAGCATCAACACCTGGAAGAACGGCGTGGAGCGAGCCTTGAAGAAATATGTACCAGGAAATACGGATGATGAAACAAGTGACGAGCAGCATTGAACTCAACGACGTGCGTCTCTATGCCTATCATGGCGTGCTGGAGCAAGAGCGCAGGGTCGGGGGCGAGTATTCTGTGTCCTTGCGCGTACATTATAATATATATAAGGCCATGGAGAGCGACGATGTGGCCGACACGCTGAACTATGCCCTGCTGCTTGACATCGTCAAGGAGCAAATGTCACAACCCTCGAACCTGCTGGAACATGTGGCTGGCCGCATCGCAAAGGCCGTCGTGTCGCGCTTCCCGCAGACAGAGGCCGTCGACGTGACCGTGACCAAACTCAACCCGCCCCTGGGAGCCCGTTGTGCCGGTGCTGCCGTCACATTACACTTAATAAATGATAAAACTCAGGCCTGAATAACGGCTCTTTCACAGAAAAAGCGTAATTTTGCAAAAGATTATGCAAGGTATGACAAGAAAAGTAGCGATTTTTCTGATTCTAATGATCGTTGGTGTGGTCGTTTGTGAGGCCGCATCCAAGAAATATACGCTGGTGATCGATGCCGGCCACGGCGGCAAGGATGCCGGTGCGCTGGGCAAATATTCCAAGGAGAAGACCATCAACCTGAACGTGGCCCTGGCCTTCGGCCGCTATGTGGAGCAGAACTGCCCCGACGTGAAGGTGATCTATACGCGCAAGACCGACGTCTTCATCCCCCTGCACGAGCGTGCCGACATTGCCAACCGCAACAAGGCCGACGTGTTTATCAGCATACACACCAACTCCCTGGCCAGCAAGAAGCCCATCACGGGCCTTGAGACCTATACCATGGGTATGCGCCGCTCGGACGAGAAACTCAGCGCCGCCATGCGCGAGAACGAGGTGGTGCTCATCGAGGATAACTACAAGCAGCACTATTCCGGCTTCGACCCCCGCTCGCCCGAGAGTTACATCATCTTCGAGATGATCAACGACAAGAACATGCTCCAGAGCGTGGAACTGGCCAAGGCCATCCAGAAAAACGTCTGCCGCACGGCCTCACGACCCAACAAAGGCGTGAAGCAGGATGCCTTCCTCGTGCTGCGCGAGACGTCGATGCCCGCCTGCCTGATAGAACTGGGCTATATCTCCACGCCCTCGGAAGAGACCTACCTGAACAACAAGACAAATGTGGATGCCATGGGGCGCGGCATCTATCAGGCCTTTGTGGAGTATAAGGCCAAGACCACGGGCAAGGCAGCACCGGCAGAGCCCGCCAAGCCGGCAACGCAGGAACCATCCAGGCAGGAAGAGCCCGCCAAGGAATTGCAGGAAGAGCCCGCCAGACAGGAGAAGCAGCCTGTAGTCGAGAAGCAGCCTGTTGCAGAGAAGCAGCCTGTTGCGGAGAAGGCGGAAACACCCGCAACCTCGACTGCTATGGAGAAGCAGGATGCGGTGGTCTATAAGGTACAGTTCATGGCCAGCGACCGGAAGTTAAAAGCCGGCGAC
>JAFSYY010000005.1 GCA_017455845.1 Prevotella sp.
AACTCGCTCTCCTGCGTGCTCAGCATCGCCTACTACAGCGCGCGTGGCCACTACCACATACACCGCGAATACATGACGGGCAAGGGCTATGCCGACCTCGTGATGATTCCGCGCAAGAACGAGGACAAGCCCGCCCTGGTCGTGGAGCTGAAGAGCAACCGCAGCGCACGCGCTGCCATCAGCCAGATACGCCGCCGCGAGTACCCCGCGAAGATTGCGGAGTACACAGGCGACATCCTCCTTGTGGGCATCAACTACGACAAGAAGAAGAAACGCCACACCTGCCGTATAGAGCGGTGGACGAAAGAGGCGTGAAGGTGTGGCAGAAGGTGTTGCCGTGGGGAGTTACATGAATATATTTCCCCAAAATCCCTTTTTTTTGCCATTTTTGGGGAATTATAAATTATTCTTCGTATCTTTGCACCGAAAATGTGTACACAATATGCTGATAGGAAGAAATCGGGAAAAGAAAGAACTTCTGGAGGCCTATGAAGCGGAAGAATCCAGATTTGTGGCCGTTTACGGTCGCCGTAGGGTGGGTAAGACCTACTTGATAAGGCAGACGTTCAAGGGAAAACTTACCTTCTCCCATAGCGGCCAGGCAAAGGGAACGATGGCAGAACAGCTGTATGGATGGAGGTCGTCACTCTCCGATGCAGGGTATAAGGCAGACCGGTCGCCTAAGAGCTGGCTGGAAGCTTTTGATATGCTGAAAGACTTTATCAGACAGTCATCCTCGGAGAAGAAGGTCATCTTCATCGACGAACTTCCCTGGCTCGACACTCCAAAGTCAAAGTTCGTCAATGCGCTGGAGTTCTTCTGGAACGGCTGGGCATCAGGACGTGACGATGTGCTTCTGATAGTGTGTGGCTCTGCCACCTCCTGGATAATCAACAAGCTGTTTAAGAATCACGGAGGCTTGCACAACCGTGTCACGAACAGGATATATCTGCAGCCGTTCACACTCAATGAATGTCAGCAGTACATACTCCAACGAGGAATCAGTTTGTCCCTATACGACATCATAGAGTGCTATATGGTGATGGGCGGAGTCCCCTTTTACTGGTCTTTTCTGGAACGCGGCAAGAGCCTTGCACAGAACATCGATGACCTGTTTTTCTCGCCCTATGGGAAATTGTACAACGAGTTTGAAGAACTCTATCGTTCACTGTTCCATCACCCGGACAATTACATCAGCATCGTAAAGACTCTTGGAGAGGCAACAGGCGGCATGACACGAGAAGAGATCATTTCAAAGTGTCACATCACAAGCAGTGGAACACTCACCACCATACTTGAGGACTTGGAGAACTGTGGATTCATCAGAAATACCCCTTCTTACGGTCTAAAGAATCAGGGTGTATACAGACTGATAGACAATTTTACATTGTTCTATCAGAAGTTTATGCGTGAAAACAAGAACAACGACGAAAAACTCTGGTCACACAGCTATCTGTCATCAAAGCACAAGGCATGGGTAGGTCTGGCATTTGAGAGAGTTTGTTTCCAGCATATCAGACAGATAAAGCAGGCTCTTGGTATCAGCGGTGTCGTGACAACCATCTGCTCCTGGCGTACAGGTCCGTCAGAACCGGGGGCTGGCGACGGTGCGCAGATAGACATGCTTATAGACCGAGCCGACAATATGGTGAATATCTGTGAGATGAAATTCTCAGATGAGAAATATACATTGAGTCTTGATGACCATGAAAAGATAGCAAACAGGTCGAACCGTTTTGCAAAGTCGATTGGATACAAGAAGTCTGTCAATATTGTTATGGTGACTGTGTTTGGAATCACTAAGAAAGGATATTGGAGCGATGTGCACAATATCATAACGGCAGAAGACCTGTTAAAAGAATAGAGGCAGCAATAAGAGCCGGGCAGACTGCAACGGTGCAGCCTGCCCGGCTCTTATTAGTCATGGCGGGCTATTCTTCCATTTCCTTCTGCTGTCGGGCATTGTCAGCCATGATGCTGATGATGGTAGCGATGTCGGCCACGTCGACATTGCCGTCGTTGTTCACGTCGCCCCATATCTTACCGTTGGTGTGCTCCGGTTCGGGTTCCGGTTCGGGCTCTGGGTTGCTATTGCCGATGGTGAGGGTGGTCTCCACGGCCTCGGTCTTGTAGTTCACGTTCATGTCGTTCTCGCCCAGCCTGATGTTGCTCAGCACGACGGGGTAGATGCCGTCCTGCAGGTCGGCGGCCACATCGAGCGTCAGGGTGAGTATCTCGCCGTCGTTGCCGGTGAAGGTCTCTTCGTACTCCGAGCCGCAGAGGAAGCGCAACGTGCCGTCGGCCTGCTGGGTCACCGTCAGTGTGTGCTCGTCCTCCTCGGGCAGACGGCCGTCACTGAGCTGCGCCTGAATCTTGCCCTTCGCGCTCTTTACGGCAGTCACACCCTCGGGCAGGGCGAGGTCGAACTGGAATCCGCGGATCTGGGCAGTGTTCTTCATCTTCACCGACATCACCGTCTGCCCTCCTTTCTCGGCGGTGAACGGCTCCACGTAGAGCACGTTGTCAAGTCCGCTCACGTCCGTGTTGGCCTTCTTCGCGCTGCGGCGAGCCTGTGCTGCGGTGCCGTGGATGTTGCCCGTGAGGATGATGTTGGCCACGCCCACGTAGTCGCTGATGTTGATCACGCCGTCGGCCACCACGTCGGCAGCCTTCTCTATGAAGCCCTCCTGCGCCACGTTGTGGATGCGGTTGGCCACGCCGATGTAGTCGCTCACGTCGATGTCGCCGTCTCCGTTTACGTCGCCGAGTATGAACGACCACACGGTGAGCGTGCTCTTCATCTTCGTCACGTCGTAGAACACCGTGGCATCCTTCTCGTTCAGGCGCTGGTCCTTGATGATGACGTCGTAGTCGCCGTCGGCCATGTCCTTATCGACGTTCACCCTCAGCGTTAGCACCTCGCCGTCGTTGCCGGTGAACGTCTCCTCGTAGAGCGAGTTGGCGGTGAAGAGCAGGGTGCCGTCCTCGTTCTCGCTCACCGACAGCGTGTGCTCGTCGCCATCAGCCAGGCGGCCGGTGCTCAGCGATGCCTGTATCTTGCCCTTCGCGCTCTTCACCGGCGTCACGCCGTCGGGAAGGTCGAGGGTGAACTGGAAGCCGCG
>JAFSYY010000039.1 GCA_017455845.1 Prevotella sp.
AGCTACAGCGGTTTTGTCAATGGCGATGACAGTTCGGTACTTACTAACCAGCCAACTGTAACCACCACGGCCACGCAGAGTAGTGATGTGGGTACCTATCCCATCACTGTAAATGGGGCAGTGGCAGCCAACTATGAGATGGCCTACGTTGCAGGTACGCTGACTATTACGAAAGCTTCGCAGAGCATGGCACTCTCGTCCATCCCCGCACAGACCTACGGTGCAGCGGCCTATACGCTGCCCACTACAACCTCGCAAGGGCAGTCGCTGACATGGACTGTGGCCAACACAGCCATTGCGACGGTGAGCGGCAACGCCCTGACCATCAAAAAAGCTGGCAGCACAAAGGTCACGGCCACACAGTCTGGCGGAACCAATTACAATGCTTTCAGCAAGGAGTTCACGCTGACGGTGAACAAGGCCGCGCTGACCATCACCGCCAACGATGCCACCAAGACCTATGGCGACGTCAACCCGACATTGACCGTCAGCTACAGCGGTTTTGTGAATGGCGACGATGCCACGAAACTCACCACCCAGCCCACCGTCGCCACCACGGCTACGCAGGGCAGCGCAGCGGGCACCTATCCCATCACTGTTAGCGGTGCTGCGTCCGACAACTATGAGATTACCTACGTAGCTGGTACGTTGACCATCACCAAAGCCTCGCAGAGCATGGCACTCACGTCCATACCCGCACAGACCTACGGCGCAGCAGCCTACACGCTGCCCGCCACTACGGCGCAGGGGCAGGCACTGACCTGGACGGTGGCCGACGCGACGGTTGCCGCCATCAGTGATGGCAAGCTCACCGTGAAGAAGGCGGGCACGACCACCGTCACTGCCAAGCAGGCAGGAGGCACCAACTACGAGGTGTTTAGCAAGGAGTTCACGCTGACCGTCAGCAAGGCCGCGCTGACCATTACCGCAAACGATGCCACCAAGACCTACGGAGCATCCAACCCGACATTCACTGTTTCCTACAGCGGTTTCGTGAACGGCGACAATGCCACGAAACTCACCACACAGCCTACCGTCACCACCACAGCAACGCAGGGCAGCGCAGTAGGCACCTACCCTATCACTGTTAGCGGTGCCGCGTCGTCCAACTACACCTTCACCTACAAGGCCGGAACGCTGACCGTCAGCAAGGCCGCGCTGACCGTCACCGCCAACGATGCCACCAAGACTTACGGCGATGCCAATCCGACGTTCTCTGTCAGCTACACAGGCTTCGTGAACGGCGACAATGCCACGAAGTTCACCACCCAGCCCACTGTCACCACCACAGCCACCGTAGACAGCCCCGTGGGGACCTATCCCATCACCGTTAGCGGTGCCGCCTCGGCCAACTACACCTTCACCTACAAGGCCGGTACGCTGACGGTCGGCAAGGCCGCGCTGACCATCACCGCCGACGACCAGACGAAGGACGTGGGCGACGAAATCCCGGAGATGACCGTCACCTATAGCGGCTTCAAGAACGGCGATGACGCATCGTCGCTCACCACGCAGCCCACCGTGACCACCGCCGCCACCGCGGACAGCCCCGTGGGCATCTATCCCATCACCGTGAGCGGTGCTGAAGCAGCCAACTATAGCATCACCTACGTCAACGGCACGCTGACCGTGGTGAATGAGTTTGCCCTGAACAACGTCATTGCCGGCACGGACATCTCGGCCCGCTACAGCCAGAAGGTGGTGCTGCCCATAACCATGGCCAACGATGCCGACCTGAACATCGTGGGCATCAGTTTCACGCTGACACTACCCGATGGCGTTACGGTAGTTACCGACGAGGACGGCGCCCCCGTCTTTGATCTGGCGGGCAGCCGCCTCAGCCCGAAGCAGTTCTCCGTCTATGCCAACCAGTATGCCGACGGTTCATGGGGCTTCCGCATCCTCACCAACAACGCCACGGCACGGCTCAACGGCTCGGAGGGCGAAATCATGAATATCACGCTCAAGGTTACGGACAATGTGGAGGCCGGCGACTACAGCATCACGCTCTCGGAGAACAAACTGTCGGTGCGGACGGAGGACAACAACGTAGTAACGAAGACCATTGACGATCACACGTCGGCACTCACCGTGCTCGACATAGAGATGGGCGACGTGAACGGCGACGGCACGGTGGACCTCTCCGATGCCATCATGGTGACCTACTACTCGCTGCACATCGCCCCCGCCAGTTTCATAGAACCCGCTGCCGACATGAACGGCGACGGCGACATCGACCTCTCCGATGCCATCATCATCATATACAAGAGCCTCGGCGTGCTGGAAAGCAGGAGGATGAACGCCATCGACCCCGACTAAACGTGATTACAGACAACGCAATTTCAATAAATCAACACCAATAATAATTACAAAGATGAAAAAGATGAAATTCTTAGCACTGGCTTTACTTGCCGCCATGGCAGGCAAAGCCACGGCACAGGAGAGCGTCAGCGTCAGCGACCTTGAGGTGCCACAGGGCGGTACAGCCACATTGGAAGTAAACTACTCGCTGGAGGGCGAAGGCCCCTACGTGGGCTTCATGTTCATCGTCGACATGCCCGATGGACTGTCACTGGTCGAGGACACGGAGAACCCCGGCTACCCCTGGTACGATGACACAGTGACGGCCATCTCCCGCCTGAGTATCACCACCACGACGAACAACGGATTCGCAGCCACGCCCAAGACGGCAACATCGACCATCAGCGGCAACAGCGGTGTGCTTATGCGCATGGAGATAGCCGCCGATGCCAGCCTCGGGGTGGGCAGCACCCACACCATCACGGTGAAGGAAATATCGTTCAACGTGCGCGACGAGAGTTACAACGTGACGAAGCGTACCGTCGGCGACGTGACCTTCACCGTCACCATCGGCGAGCCTGATGACGGACGGCTGAAGTTCGACGAGAACGCTATAAAACTGCCAACATACACTGCTGGCGACAAGGCCGACGTCACTGTGACCCGCACCATCAAAGCCGGGGAGTGGAGCACGCTGGTGCTGCCCTTTAATCTGACCAAGGCAAATGCCACTGCTGCTTTTGGCAGCGACGTGAAGTTTGCGAAGTTTGCAAACTACACCATCGACTATGGTGACGACGAGGAGAATGTGACGCCACTGGGCATCACCGTCAACCTTACTGATTATTCCATCCCTGCCCGGGGCAACCTGGCTGGCGGGACTCCCGTGCTCATCAAGACCAGCCAGGACATCACCGAGTTTCAACTTGACGGCATCACCCTTACCAGCAGCGTGAAAGACGTGGAAGGGCCTGATGCCGACTACGATCTGCCAGGTAAGTTCACGGGCACGCTGGTGAAAAGTGTTATCCCAGCCGATGGTCTGTTCATTAGCGACAACAAGTTCTGGTATTCCACAGGCAAAACCAATGTAAAGGCTTTCCGATGTTGGTTCGAATTTGGAGCAGTGCTTGACAAAGAGACAGATTTTGGAGCACGTGTCATTCTACACTTTGATGACGAGTCTACGGACATTCGTGACCATTGTCTTGAGACAAATACCAATGACCATTATTATGACCTTCAGGGGCGTAGTGTGATTAAGCCCAGCAAGGGGCTATATATTAGGAATGGTAGGAAGGAAATAATACGTTAAAACGAAGGAGGACAACGATTATGAAGAAGACATATATGCAGCCATCCACTAAGATGGTCATCATAGGAACAACGATAATGCTCTGCGGGTCGCAGAGCATCACCTCGGACAAGGGCATCGACTACGGCGGCGTGGACGAGGAGGGGACAAAGGACCCAGCCTCGCGAAAATACCACGACGTATGGGAAGATGAGACGGAAGAGGAAAAGTGAGACATTTCTCTTATCTGCTCAACTGCGGCTGACCTGCAGGCCGTTAGGCGAGAGAGACATATCCACGAAGCGGGCGTTGGCATTGAGGCGGTTGTCGTTGAGAACCGCCTTGATGCGGGCGGCCGCTTCGGGGTCTTTGGCCACCATGTAGAGGTAGCCGCCCCCTCCTGCCCCCGGCAGTTTGTAGCCCAGGCAGAGGTCGTCGACGAGGCTGGTGAGCCGGCGCACCGCCTCAGGGTTGGTGCCGCTGTCCAGGCGTTGGTTCTGCTGCCAGTTGATTCGGACGTTGCGGCCCATCTGCTCGAAGTCCTGCCGCTGGATGGCATCGAACATATCCAGTGCATGAGCCTTCATCTGCCGCAGCAGGAGCAACTGCTCGCCGTTGTTGAGGAACATCCTGCGCACTATCTCTGCCAGTATCTGCTTGGCCGTGCGGGTGATGCCGGTATAGTAAAGCAGGTGACACTGACGGTATTCCGGCTGCGTATAGATGTCTGTCGGCAACCAGCGCACCAGTGGGTTCTGCTCGAAGCCGCTCTGTGTCTGCAGCAGTTTGACACCGCCCAGCACGCCGCCGAACTGATCCTGCCAGCCGCCGCCCGTGGTGAGCAGTTGCTCCAGGACAAGCGTACGGCGTCCTATCTCGTTCTTGTCCCATGCCAGAGAGCAGAAGTCGCTGAGCGCCCCCAGCACCGTGGCGGCCAGTATGCTGCTGGTGCCCAGTCCGCTGCCTGCGGGGATGGCCGACAGGAGCGTCAGTTCGATGCCGCTGCCAAAAGCCTCCAACTGTGACTTCAGCGACGTGTAGCGCTCGGCCGAGAACTGCGGCAGGAAGCCGGCCAGAGCCAGCGCCGCCTTGGGAATGGAGAATGGCGACCCTACCTTGTTGAACTGCTGCAACTCGTCGTAGGTATCTACCACCTCCGAGGCTCCCAGGTCGATGCTTCTCAGAATGATGTGCGGCTCCTTGCAGGGCTTAACGTATGTCTGCAGGGGCGGCTGTCCGTTGAGTTCGATGGCCAGGTTCACCACGTTGCCACCCTCCAAGAGACAGTAAGGTGGGGTGTCGGTCCACCCGCCGGCAATGTCAATACGCACGGGACTGCGGCCCCATACTATCTGATCCTGACATACTGCCAGATGAGGGGTGAGGGATAAGGGGTGAGAGGTGAACTTTTCCGTCAGCCCTTGGCGCAGTAAGCCGAAGGCCTGCTCGCGGTCGCCCCTGAACATGGCATCATGGATGCGCACCATGAGCGGTGCCTCCTGTGGCAGCGGCTCAGGCATAGGGATGTGGTGGGCAGCAAACTCATGGGCGGCATCGTCGAGGTCTAACTGATAAAACACGCTGTGCTCCCAGTTGCGTGCAATGGCCGGCCAGTCCTCGCAGCGGAAGGCAGTGCGCTGGGCAAACAATCGGCTGAGGTTGGCCTGTGCCGAGATCTCTTCTGCGGATAATAAGGGGTGAGGGGTGAGAGGTGAGAGGTGAGAGGTGAGGGGTGAGGGGTGAGAGGTGAGTTTTGCTTGGAGCCACTGTTCTATCTCTTCGAACCTCAGCACGGGGAACTGCTGGCGTTGTTGCTCGCCACCGTCGAAGCGGTCGTTCATCCGATAGCAGCGCACCACGTATTGGTCGTCGCCAATAGGCACGATGTCCAGACATTGTCCGGGCTCCAGGTTGATATGCCAGTCGTTGTGTGGCACGCCCGTCACGATATTGTCGTGCGAGAGCGTCCATCGGCTGCCTATATGGCTGTTCTCCACCCATATATTCGTGTTCTCTGCCGTGAACCTGATATCCACCACCGCGTTCTGTACAAAGATAGAGGGATGGGGCTTGCGGTCGTGGTGCATAATCTGCCGCTGGTCGCTCACCACATTCTGCAGCCTGACCGTAGAGGAAATCATCTCGCCCGATGTGCCGAAATGATAGAACTCACCTCCCTGCAGCGGCACGACGGCCACAGTGAGTGAACGCAACGCCGGGTCGTCAATCTCCGGGTCGGTGCCCAAGGTGCGGCCGAACTCGGCGTAGAGGTCATAAGGTCTTAAATGAGAAATGAGAAATGAGGAATGAGAAATGGGCTCCGCCGTGTTTTCGCCATTGTCTATACAGCGTTTCATGAGTAGTTCTACGGCACGGTCGCTGAGCATCCACACGCCGATGTCGGTGAGGAAGTAATGGTCTTTCTGCAACTCGTGAAGCCGTTCCACGCTGGGCTTCTGCAGCATGCGCTTCAGCACATGGGGTGTGCGGCGGTCGCTCAGGAACACGCCGTGGTTACGGGCCACGTTGGCATCGAGCCAGAGGCCGTAGCACACCACGTCGGCCTGGGGAACCGGACTGAGCGGCTGACTGGTGCGTATGAGCACGTCGCCGCTCACCACCATCGTGTTCAATCCTTCTGGCGCCATCGCCATGATCTGCTCATAGAGGGGCAACTGCAGCGACAGCAGGTCTTGCGACAGCCGCTGTCCGCGCTCCCAGCGGAACACGGGCACGGGTGTCAGAATCTTTCCCGATGGTGCGTATGCCGGCAGCCGCCGGCTCTGTCCGCCGGCATGCAGCAGTATGCGTTTCTCTGCCGACAGCCAGTCTGAAAATGAAGAATGAAGAGTGAAGAGTGAAGAATTTGCTACCGCACCAGTTTCCTTCATGCCTGCTGCGGTAGCAAATTCTTCACTCTTCACTCTTAACTTTTCACTTAAAAAAGCCTGCCACAGCAGCCAGGCCGTGCCGCCACCGCTGCCTATGCGGTGCCCCTCCGGGTCGCATGTGCAAAAGAACTCGTCTTCCGACAGTCCTGTTATCTGATGAAATATGGTTTTGCCGTCTTGTCCTTTTCTGACCAGATTGGGCGGCAGGGAAAGTAGTTTCTTCATGTTCGTTGCTTTTGTTTTAGGACTACAAAGTTACATATTATTTCTGAAAGAAACAATTTATTTGCTCAAGAATACCACTTTTTCAAAAAAAAATTGTAATTTTGCCACCGATATAAAAAATTGTAATTCTGCCACCGATATGAAAAAGATAGACATACTAACCAAGGACGGCGTGAACTTTCTGGTTCCGTTTATACTGATTACCTCGTGTTTTGCCCTGTGGGGATTTGCCAACGACATGACCGGCCCCATTGTGAAAGCCTTCTCAAAAATATTCCGCATGAGCGTCACCGAAGGTGCCCTGGTGCAGGTGGCTTTCTATCTGGGCTATTTCGTCATGGCCTTTCCTGCGGCCATGTTCATACAGCGCTTCTCGTTCAAGGCCGGCGTGATGGTGGGTCTGTCGCTCTTTGCCGTCGGGTCGTTCATGTTTTTCCCCGCCAAACTGACGGGCATGTACTATCCGTTCCTGTTCGCCTACTTCATACTGACCTGCGGGCTGTCGTTCCTGGAGACATCGTGCAACCCCTACATCTATTGTATGGGCAGCGAGGAGACGGCGACTCAGCGTCTGAACCTGGCCCAGGCTTTCAACCCGATAGGAGCCTTGTTGGGCATGACCGTTGCCATGGAGTTTGTGCAGGATAAGATGAGCCCGATGACCACTGAGCAGCGTGCCACGTTGCCCGACCTTCAGTTCAACATTCTGAAAGACAACGACCTGGGAGTCCTGATAGGCCCGTATGTGGGGCTGGGCATTGCCTGTGTGATACTGTTGGTGCTGCTACGCCTTCACAAGATGCCCAGAGCCATTGACACCCCTTCCGGCAAGAGCATCACGACGGCCTTCAAGGAACTGATGCATATAGAGAACTACCGTGAAGGTGTCGTGGCGCAGTTCTTCTATGTCGGTGCGCAGGTGTCGTGCTGGACTTTTATTATCCAATATGGTACGCGCGTGTTTATGGATGAGGGCATGGACGAGAAGTCGGCCGAAATCCTGTCTCAGAAGTTCAATATCCTGGCCATGGTATTCTTCACCGTCAGCCGCTTCATCTGCACGTGGTTCCTGAAATACATCCCTGCCGGCCGTCTGCTCTCCATCCTGGCCATCTTGGCCGGCTGTCTGGTAACGGGCGTCATTCTGTTCCCCGACCGCAACGGCCTCTATTGCCTGGTAGGTGTCTCGGCCTGCATGTCGCTGATGTTCCCCACCATCTACGGCATTGCCCTGCGCAGTGTGGGCGACAATGTGAAGTTTGCAGGCGCAGGACTTATCATGGCCATCCTGGGCGGCTCTGTGTTCCCGCCCCTTCAGGCCTTGATTATCGACTCAGGCATCTCGATAGACTATGTAACCTCTACCAACCTGTCGTTTATCGTTCCGTTCATCTGCTTTGTCGTCATTGCCGTCTACGGACACAGGTCGTATATCCGTCATTACATCCTGCATCCCGACGCGGAAAACCATGTTTAGTTCACCGCGAACTGTGAACTATGAACCACGAACTATGGACCACGAACTATGAACTATGGACTATGAACTAAACTAAGCGTTCTCTTCCTGATAGTCCAGGTCGGCCTCTACAACAAAGCGCACCTCGTCGGCCAGCAGGCGCGGCCGGCCTTCAGCCTCAGCCTGACGGCAGAGATAGGCCGACACCTCGTCGATGTCGACATCCACCTCGTCGTCGTTGGTTTCCAGGATGCCGCTCTCAAAGAAGTATTCTGCGATGGCGTCGAGCATCCACACCATCTGTTCGTCGGTGTACTTCTCCTTGAGGTCGCTGGGCAACAGTTCCCGGATATAGGCTATCTCGCGGCCATTCTCTTCCTGGTCGCGGAGCAGTTCCTCATCAATGTTAGCCATAGGTCAGAGCAGTGCCTCTATTTTCTCGATGAACTTATCCTTCGACTGTGCACCCACCAGTTTGTCGACCTGTGCACCGCCTTTGAAGAAGAGGATGGTGGGGATGTTGCGGATGCCGAAGTCGGCGGCCAGTTCCTCGTTCTCCTCCACGTCGCATTTGCCTACCACAATCTTGCCGTCGTATTTCTCGGCCAGTTCGCTGAGGATAGGCGACACCATGCGGCAGGGGCCGCACCATGTAGCCCAGAAATCCAATACCAGAGGCATGCTGCCATTCTTCAGTGCCTCAAAATTCTCGCTTGTGATTTGTACTTCCATCTTGTTAAATATTTACTGTTTATGATGTTACTCGCTTGCAAATATACAAAAAAGAATTCATTTCTATGCCTTCTTGACAAAAAAACTTCTATTAATGAACTTTTTTAACCGATTTTTCATCTTCTTGTGAACATTTTATCGAAAAAAAGGCGTATCTTTGCACACGATATGAAAAAGGCAATCATGATGATATGCATGCTGGTGCTGACATTGAATGTCAGCGGGCAAACCACACGCGAGGAGATCAGGAAAGACCGGCGGGTGTCGGGCGGCTCCTTCCTGGCCTATCCCGGTCCGCAACAGGAACGGCTGACGCCGGTTCCCGGCGGCAAGAAGCCCTTTTATATCAGTCACTATGGGCGGCACGGCTCGCGCCACATGACCAAGTATGATGACTTCAAATATGTGCGCAATGCACTGGAACTGGCATCACAGCAGCATGTGCTGACACCGCTGGGCTACGACGTGCTGGCGCGTGTGGCACGTATGGAGGATGAGTCGCATGAGAGCCTGGGTGAACTGACGGCCCTCGGTGCCCGCCAGCACGGGCAGATTGCCGAGCGCATGTACCACCGCTTCCCCGAGGTGTTTAAGGGTGCAACAAACATCGAGGCGAAGAGCAGCACCTCCATACGCAGCATCATGTCGATGAACTATGCCCTGATAGCCCTGAAAGGCTTAAACCCGAGGCTCAACATCATCGAGAAGGCAGCATTGCGCGACATGCACCACCTGTTTCACGTAGACAGGGAACTGACAGCAAAGTCTGCATCGAAAGAAAACCGGAAGGTCTACGACGACTTCTGCAGCAAGTATCCCACGTGGCAGCGCCTCGTGTCTCTGCTAATCACCGACACGGCCTTCGTCAACCGCAACTTCGTGGGCGAGCGCTTCGGCTATTATATGTTTCGCATAGCCTCTGCCCTGCAAGACTCCGACCTGCACGACGAGATGACCTTCTACGACCTCTTTACCGAGGATGAGATATACAAGAACTGGAAGAAAGAGAATGCCTTCTGGTACCTGGGCTATAGTTTCTGCCCCACAAGCGGCGGCGAGCAGCCCTACTCACAGCGTTTCCTGCTGCGCGACATCATCGAGAAGGCCGACAGTTGTCTGCAGCAGCCCCATCCCGGCATCACCCTGCGCTACGGCCACGACACGGCCCTGCTGCCCCTCATCTGTCTGCTGGGCATCAACGGCTATGACCTGGCCACCACCGACCTGGACCTGCTGGAAGAGAAAGGATGGCTGGACTATCGTGCCATCCCCATGGCTGGCAACCTGCAGATAGTGTTCTACCGTAAGAACCTGAGCGACAAGGATGTGCTCATCAAGGTGCTGCTCAACGAAAACGAGGCCACGCTGCCTATTAAGACAGACGTAGCCCCGTATTATCACTGGCAGGACTTCCGCAACCATTATCTGTCGCTTATCGATGCCTACGATGCTGCTCATTCTGATGAATGAGTCCGCCAACATCTATTGGTGAGCCGACAGGAAGGCGAGCGCACCTATTGGTGAGCCGTCTGGAAAGCGAGCGCATACATACGCATCTGCTTGATCATGGCCAGCAGGCCATTGCTGCGCGTGGGCGAGAGGTGCTCCTTCAGTCCTATCTCGTCAATGAAATAGAGGTCGGCATCGAGTATCTCCTGCGGCGTGGCGTCGTTGAGCACGCGGATAAGCAGGGTGACGATGCCCTTCACTATCAGCGCATCGCTCTCAGCCTGGAAGTGAACGACCCCTTCGTCCTTCTTCCCTTCCCCTTCGGCCTTTTTACCTTCACCTTCGGTCTTCCTCCCTTCCACGTAGTCGGCCTGCAGCCACACGCGGCTCTGGCAGCCGTCAATGAGGTTCTGCTCGGTCTTGTATCTCTCGTCGAGCGGCGGCTGTTCGTTGCCCAGGTCTATGAGCAGTTGATACTTGTCCATCCAGTCGTCGAAACCGGCGAACTCCTCTATAATCTCGTCTTGTCGTTCGTTAATGGTCATATTATTCTTCTTTGACTATCTTAAACAGTTTATCGCTGGGTCGCACCTTGCCTGTCACGGGGATGGCCACGCGTGTGCCCTGCGGGGCCTCTTCTACGGGGTGGCCGTCATTGTCGTGAATCTCGGTGGCGGTGAGATACATCACGCCGGTGGTAGGCCCGGTGACCAGCAGTTTGTCGCCCAGCCTAAAGGTGGTGGCATCGACGGTAAACTCTGCCACGCCCAGGCGCGAGAAATACTTCACGCCACGGCCAATGTAGACCTTGCGCTCTGTGGCGTTGGAACCGTAGTTCTTGTTCCACTCGCCCATCAACTGCCCCTGGTAATAGCCATCCCAGAAGCCCCGGTTGAAGACGGTGGCGAGGCGGCGGTCCCATTCATCCTTCCTATCCTCGGTAAACGTGCCGTCGAGCACGGCGGCGATGGCCTCCTTGTAGCATTTCACCACGTTATAGACATATTCCGGCCCGCGTGCACGTCCTTCGATCTTAAAGACCCTCACGCCGCTTTCCATCAGACGGTTGATGAATCGGATGGTCTTCAGGTCCTTGGGGCTCATGATATACTTGTTGTCAATCTCCAACTGGCGGCCCGTCTCGTTGTCGGTAGCCGTGTACGAGCGTCGGCAAATCTGCACGCACTCACCTCTGTTGGCGCTGCGGTTGGCCTCGTGCAGGCTCATATAGCACTTGCCACTGACGGCCATGCACAGGGCCCCGTGGCAGAACATCTCTATGCGCACCTGCTGCCCGCCGGGTCCGCAGAGATGCTGCTCCTCTATCTGCCGGTAGATGTCGGCCACCTGTTCCATCTTCAACTCACGCGCCAGTACGACCACGTCGGCAAACTGGGCATAGAATTTCAGGGCCTCGATGTTCGAGATGTTCAGTTGCGTGGAGAGATGCACCTCCATGCCCACCTGCCGGCAATAGGTCATCACGGCGATGTCGCATGCGATGACGGCCGAGATTTGTGCTTCTACTGCAGCGTCGACGATCTGGTGCATGGTCTCTATGTCCTCGCCATAGATAATGGTGTTGACGGTGAGATAGGTCTTCACGCCGGCCTCGTTGCAGGTGGCGGCGATGTCGCGCAGGTCGTCGATGGAGAAATGGTTGGCTGAGTGCGACCGCATATTCAACTGCTCCACGCCGAAATACACCGAGTCGGCCCCGGCCTGCAGTGCTGCTGCCAGCGACTCCCTGCTTCCCACAGGCGCCATAATTTCAAAATCTCTCGCGTTCATATCTGTTGCGTATGGCTCTTTTGCCCGTTTCTTATATTTTCGGCAAAAGTACTCATTTTTTTTCATTCAGCAAAAGAAAAAGACCGAAACCTTCTGTCGTTTCGGTCTTTTCTTATTGCAAACAGGCTGTTTGTACGTAGCAAACGGCTTGTGGCCTTACCTTTGATGGACTAAGACTTTCTTGCCATTGATGATGTAGAGCCCCTTCTTCAATTGTGAATTATTCACACTTCTCTTTTCACCATTCATTAGCGAAGCGTTGACGCGGCGGCCGTCAAGGGTGTAGACACCGCCTCTTTCCTCTTCCTGCCTAGCGTTCACCTCCTCGATGCCGGTGGTAACGTCTTTCAGCGTGCAGAAGGTGAAATAGGTGGGCTCGTCGTACTTGGCGGGCGAAGCGGCATCCTTCAGATACTTGCCAGTACCGACATTCATGATCGTGAAGCCCTTGCCGTCGACATACTCTACACTCCAGACGGCACCCTTTTCAATGTCCTGGCCATTCTGTCCGTTCATATTGCTGGAGAAGAAGCAGCCGTTGCCGTCGACAGCCGACGTGTTCAGGTAGGCTATACCGCCGCCCACCTGATAGTCGCTGCCTTCTGGCGTGATGAGTTTCAGTTTAACGCCGCCACTTGCTTTCGACAGTTTAAAGAGATAGCCGGTGTTAGTGTCCTTGAACGCGGTCTTGAAGTCGGCATTATTAAAATGCTGGCCGAAGGAACCATAGAAAGCCGTGCCGTCGGCCTCGTTGACAATGGCAAATGTCTGACTCTTGACTGATGCCACATCGGTAAAGCGCTGGTCGATGCCTTTCATGGTCGTGGTCGTGGCAAGGTAAGGGTCGTCATAGACCGGGTCGATATCATACACCACCCTGAGCACCTGCTGGGCATAGCGCTTGCCAAAGACTCGATAGCCCGCAGCCGAGAAATGCCAGGGGTCGTTGCCATTGCCGGGCAGCCCTTTGGCCGAGACGACGTATGACGTAGGCACGACGCTGGGCATGCGGTCTACCTGTACGTTATGGCTTTCGCAGCCGCCGCTCTGCGGGGCATCGCCCTTATACTCCACCTCACCGACGAACAGGGGCACGTCGGCAGCCTTCAGGCCAAGGTCTTTCAGCATATCCTCGTAAATCTTCTTCACCATGTTCGGCCAGTTGGGGTCGCCACAGTTCGAGCAGCCTTGATGCAGCAGGATGCCCTTGATGACGCCCACCTCCTGAGCCTTCTTTGCCATGTCGATGATGCGGCCGTAGGGGTTGCCGCCATAGTGTCTTTTTGCCAGTATTGCCCACCATTCATTGGGGTTATCATTCAGTTTCTGCTGATACTTGTCCTTGTCGAACATCTCGATAGGGCTGCCACCCATGGCCACGGCGATGACACCGATCTTATGATTGGGCAGGTTGTCCACCATCGTGCGTCCAAAATAGTCGGTAGGTCCCAGTTTTCCGTCAGGGCTGACGATAGGGCACTCTGCCTTGTACCAGTTGCCCAGCGTGCGCTTGGGGCTGCTGAAATTACAGGTTGCCAGCATCTGGAAGCGGGCGTCTACATTTCCCACATCCTGTGCCTCCCACTGGGCGTTACCTTCCATGTTCGACTGTCCGAAGCAGATGTAGACATGGAGGTTCGGATCCACTTCTGCGTCAGCCTTCGTGAGGCAGGCCGTCAGGCCCAGGAGCATCATAAACAATGTCTTTTTCATTATTGTCTGTCTTTTATGAAAATATCTCTTACCTTCTTATTACTTTCTTGCCGTTCTTGATGATCATGCCGCGATAGCCGTTACCTACGGGCACGCCCATGAGGTTATAGGCAGGGCCGTCGGCAACATCGTCACTGACAACAGCCCGGATGTCCATCGGCGTGGGGCTGGTGACAGTCAGGCTGCGTGCCGCCGACTCCTTCACCTGGCCGTCGACGTTTGTCACGATAGCCGTGATGGAATAGGTGGTCATCTCTTCCGGCACGAAATAGACCGTATAGGGCGACTCTGTCGAGGTGCCCACCAGCAGGTTGTTGGCATAGACGCTCACGTGGCTGACGGCACTGTTTTTCGAGGTGACCTTCATCTCCACAGGGATGGCATCGCCTACGCCATATTCTCCTGTGAAGGATTTCAGCCTGCACGACATTCCCTCGCCTTCCTCTGCGCGGGTTAAGGTCAGGTCCTTGAAGAAGAAGCCGCCCTTGTCTATGAGCAGTGTGAAGATGTGGCGTCCGGCCGTCAGCCTGGTCTGCAGCCGTCCGTGCAGCACCTTCCATACCGAGGAGCCGCCCGTCTTGGGCACTTCCACAAAGTCGGTGAGGAACGTCAGCCCGTCGAGGCCATATTCTGCCAGGTGGAAGATGCCGCCGGTCTTCGTCGAGGCAATGGTAGCGTCAAAGGCGTAGATGCCGTCCTCCTTCACATCGACGGTATAGTCCATCCACTGGCCATCCTTCATGGCCGTGGTGTTGCTGCGTGCGGCGTTGTAGTAGGTAATGCCCGAAGCGCCCTTGTCATACTCCATGATATTGAACGTGCCAGGCAGTTCTGGAACCGTCTCAGGGTAAGGCTCACGTTTGTTCTTCGTGCTTACCACATTGAAACGGCCATAACGCTCGTAGGTAGAGCCGTCGGTGGCTGTCACCACAGCCTTCGTATCGTTCCACCCTGCCGTGCCCGGCGTGTACTCTACGATGTAGGGGGCCTCGGTCATCGTCTTCACCAACTCATTGTTGACATAGAAGTCTACCTTTGCAATGGTCTTCGTGGCCAGCCTGGCATGCACCTTGATGGGCAGCACGTCGTCCTTGGCAACCTTCAGAGACTGCGGACGGATATAGATCGTGGCCTCTTTCTTCATGCCAGGGTATGGACTCACGGCATTCTTCGCGGCATCGGTGGCCATATACTCCTTCAGCCAGGTCATGGCAGGACGCTCTGTGCCGTCCTTGTATAGTCCCGAGTTGCCGTTGGTGGTCCAGGTCTTTCCATAGACATATCCCCACAGGGTGACGCCAGCACAATAGTCGGCCTCCCACATCACGGGGAAATGCTGCTGATAGTTCCACACCTGGTTGCCGTCGTTGGCATCGCCGATATCATACTCGGTGATATACATCGGCATCTTCAGGGCCGTCTGGATCTTGGCCATGACGGTCTTGAAGTTGCTCTGGTTCATGCCGCCGAGGTCATGGCTCTGACAGCCGTATGCATCGACGGGCGCACCGGTATCGCGCAGTGTACGCACCAGGTCGATATACTGGTCGGTGTTCCACTGGAAGGTGTTGAAGTCGTTGTAGATGAGGATGGCATCCGGCCAGCGTTCACCGGCCATGTCGAAAGCCTTGATGAGCCAGTCGTAGCCCGTCTTGCCGCCACCGCCCAGGGCTTCCTTCATGAAGTGTGTGCCGGCCTGATGGCCTTCAACAGCCTCGTTGACCACGTCAATCAATGGCAGGCTGGGATATTTCTTCAACACAGCATCATACCATTTCACGATAGCGTCGTAGCGTTCTGAGTAAGAGAGGCTCTCTATCCATCCAGGATACTGAGACCCCCACACCAGTGCATGGAACTTATGGGGGAAATTGTGCTGCTTGGCATAGTTGAACGCCTTGTCGCACCCCCAGTTGAATGAGCCGCGCGTACCTTCCACGGAGGCCCACTTCGATTCGTTCTCACAGGTAATCTGGTTCCAGAGAGTATAAAAGGCAGGCACGCCGCCTCCGGCATCCACATTGTAACTGGTGGTGATATTGCCGAGGAACTTGTTGGGATTCGTCGACAACTGTGCCCTGAGGCCACCAACAGCCATCAGGCAAGATAAAGCAATAAAAAATCTTTTCATCATATTATTATAATAATTTAGCTGCAAAATTACTGCTTTTTTATGACTATTGGCTGGTATTATCGTTTCAAATGGTTTGATATATGTTGCATCATAAAGAAAACAGCGTTTTTTAACAAGGAAAACAGCGTTTTTTAACAAGAAAACGAGCGTTTTATTTGCCAATATGCATTCTTTTTTATACTTTTGCATGCACTCCGTTGTTTGCATGAACTTCGAGATAGTACATATCCGCGAGACCGACTCCACCAACCGCTGGCTGAGAGAGCACGGCAAGGGAGAGATGGTCGTCTGGGCCGACTACCAGACGGCGGGGCGCGGCTGTGGCACCAACACATGGGAGAGCGAGCGGGGGCAGAACCTGCTGTTCTCGCTGATGATTCATCCGCAGGGCATCGCGGCCGCGCAGCAGTTTCTCATCTCCATGGCCATCGCGGTGGCCCTGGTGCGAATGCTCTCCTTATATATAAAAAGAGGTGTAAGCATCAAATGGCCCAACGACATCTATGTGGACGACCGCAAGATCTGCGGCATACTTATTGAGAACCGGCTCAGTGGTACGCAGATCCGCGAGAGCATCATTGGCGTGGGCCTGAACCTGAACCAGACGCTGTTTCTGAGCGATGCACCCAACCCCGTGTCGCTGCGTATGCTTACAGGAGAGGCTGCCGACCGCGAGACGTGTCTACGCCAAACGCTCGAAGCGTTTAGCCTAAACGCTCTCAGCAAACAGGCCGATTACTATCGCGAGCACCTCTACCGCCGCGAGGGCTTCCATGCCTATCACGACAACGAGGGCTACTTCGAGGCCGAGATAGCCGGCGTAGAGGACGATGGTCATCTGCTGCTGCGCGACCGCAACGGCCGGCAGCGGCGCTACGCTTTCAAGAAGGTGAGGTTTGTTGTTTGAAGAAATGTCGGAATATCGAAATGACGAAATATCGAAATGTCGAAATAAAAAAAGAAACTATGTCAAGATTTAAAAGAATCCTATTGAAACTGTCGGGCGAGAGCCTGATGGGAGCGCAGGGCTACGGCATCGACCCTGAGCGTCTGAGCGACTACGCCAAGCAGATCAAAGAGGTGCACGAGATGGGTGTGCAGATAGGCATCGTCATTGGCGGTGGCAATATCTTCCGCGGGCTTAGCGGCTCGCAGAAGGGCTTCGACCGCGTGAAAGGCGACCAGATGGGCATGTGCGCCACGGTCATCAACTCGCTGGCACTGTCGTCGGCACTGGGTGCCATCGGCGTGAAGAACAAGGTGATGACGGCCATCCGCATGGAGCCCATCGGCGAGTTCTACACCAAATGGAAGGCCATCGAGGCCATGGAGCAAGGCAGCGTGTGCATCTTCTCCGCCGGCACGGGCTCGCCTTATTTCACCACCGACACCGGCTCCAGTCTGCGCGGCATCGAGATCGAGGCCGATGTGATGCTGAAGGGTACCCGCGTGGATGGTGTCTATACCGCCGACCCGGAGAAAGACCCCACGGCCACGAAGTTTTCAGAGATTACCTATAAGGAGGTATTGGCACGAGGGCTGAAGGTGATGGACCTCACGGCCATCTGCATGTGCCAGGACAACAATCTGCCCATCTATGTGTTTAACATGGATGTCGTTGGCAACCTGAAGAAGGTGATGGATGGCGAGGACATCGGCACGCTGGTGCACAATTGATTGAAGATTGAAGATTGAACAACGCGCAGTTAATTTTCAATCTTCAATCTTCAACATAATCAACATATTCGCCCTCATCATGGGCGAATATTTTTTTGTTCACCTCGCTGGGCTGCCGGTTGTCTACAATGGTGACGCCGTCGGCCGTGCGGGTGGTGCGGGTGGTGTGTGACTGCTGCCTTTGCTGCTGCTTTTTCCTATCGCCGGGGTTGCCCTTGAAATAGTTGTCGTCAAACTGAGGGCCGTCGCTGTTTCTCTTTTCCTTGTAATAGTATTTGTTGGCCATGCGCTGAAACTCATCTTCCGTCATGTCGCCGGAAGAGAACCTGCGGAAAAAGCGGATGCCTTTCCTGAGGTAGTAGAGAATCACCATCATTGCAATGGTGACGAGTACCAACAGTCCTAGAAAAACGACAAGGAATGCAGTCATAGACAGTTAAGACTTAAGAGTTCAGAGTTGAGAGTTCAGAGTTCAGAGTTGAGAGTTTAGAGTTAAGAGTTATTTACGAGCAGCGCAGAGCGACAGCAGGATATACCAGGCTATAATGGCTGCCAGGCCGCTGACGCCCAGAGTCAGGAGCAGGGGTATGCAGGTTAGCAGGAAGATATATTTCACCTGGTTGCCCTTCCAGCCCCAGGTCTTGAACTTCAGGGCAAACATGGGTATCTCGGCTATCAGCAGATAACTGAACACCAGCATCATGGCGATGACACCATATACATATACAGGCGATGACATCAGCCAGTGGCCAGCCCCCACTATCAACGAGCCCCAGAACAAGGCATTGGCAGGCGTCGGCAAGCCGATGAAGCCCATGGCCTGCCGCTCGTCGAGGTTGAACTTTGCCAGGCGCAAGGCCGAGAAAGCAGCCATGACAAAGGCCGAGAACGGCATGAGGAAGGCAATGGGGTGTGGCAATTCGTGGAAGTGGTAACCACACAGCCAACTGAAAATGATGGCCGAAGGCGCGAAGCCGAAGGTGATGTCGTCGGCCAGCGAGTCGAGTTCCTTGCCGATAGGTGAGGAGACGTGGAGCAGGCGGGCCGTCATGCCGTCGAAGAAGTCGAACACCGCACCAATGACAATAAACAGCAAGGCCAGGCGGTAGTCGCCTTGGAACGCCCAGTAGGTGGCTATGCAGCCTGAAACCAGGTTGCAACAGGTAATGGTGTTGGGGATATGCTTCTTCACAATTTTTACGCTTACTTCAGTTTCGCTATCACCGTCTGGTCGCCTGTGGTGGGCTGCTTCATCTTAACGCAGGGCGTGGAGCCCAGCGGCAGATACACATCGACACGCGAGCCCAGTTTGATGAATCCCAGGTGCTCGTCGATATAGCAGTCCTCGTCGGCCTTCGCATAGGTCACGATGCGGCGTGCCATGGCACCGGCTATCTGCCTCACCAGCACCTCCTGGCCGTCGGGTGTCTCAATCATGATGTCGGCATGCTCGTTCTCCTCGCTGGCCTTCGGCAACCACGCCTTGTGGTAGTTGCCGCCGAAATGTTTGACGAACTTCACCTGGCCGTCAACGGGAAACCAGTTGGCATGCACGTTGAGCGGGCTCATGAAGATGCTGATCATCAGGCGTTTGTCGTGGAAATACTCGTCCTCGTCGGTCTCTTCTATCACCACTACCCTACCGTCGGCCGGCGCCACGACAATCTTGGTGGTGTCGTCAGTGAAATAGCGGATAGGACAACGGTAGAAGTTCAGCATGAGCAGCCATGCCGTGCCGAAGAGTGCCACAAAGAGTATGAAGGGTAGCGGGGTGTCGAACGAGCGCCACAATACAACGGCGGCCGCCACGAGAATAAACATGCTGTAGAGCAGTTCTTCCGTGCCTTCACGATGAATACGTATCTTTTTGAGTTTCTTGATTCTTTTTCCCATTATAGTTAGTCACTAATTTGCCCTGACGTGCCCACGGCACGCCAATTCCGTGCAAAGGTAATGCTTTTTTGTCAAAGAATCAAACTTTTTGCCATTTTCTTAACCTTACCGGCGATTTTTGGGTCAAATTTGGGCGATACGCCCTCTTTCCTCCGTCTTTTTTATGGTGATACAGCAATAATGCCTCTTAAATCTCAAACGTGAAGGTGAGTTGAAATCCAAAGTAGTTCTTGGCATTAAACTTGTCGGAGTCGTAGAGTTCCCTGAAATTCATCGGTTGCATCAGGTAGTGTCGCCAATAGAGGCTCATGCTGACGCTGACATCGTCGTCTACAACGCCCACGACGCCCAGCATGGGATAGACAGACAGGCTGTTGGCATTAAGCATGTGGCTGCCATAGTAGTCGGCATAGCGGTGCGACTGGTAGAGGCGTATGCCATACTCCGCTCCTAAGCCCAGGAAGAAATAAAAGTCTTCGCCCAGGCTGAACGGACGCAGTTGCAACTCTGCAGGAATCACTATCTGGCCGCCCACGGGCCTCACCTCTTTTGTCTCGCCATTCTCCCTGCTATAAAACAGATAGTCGGACAGTGTGGCATGCCTGATAAAGTCGTAAGGCGGCCGACGGTCGAAGAACCCCCTGTAGCCGGCACCGATGTTCAGGGAAAGGAAGTCTGTAGGCTTTCCCATTTCAAACATCAGGCGCAGACTGCCACTGAAGAGTGGATGGTTGGTGTCGGCGTTGAATCCCACGCCGAGATAGTAACTCGGCGACAGCGCCTTCCTGTATTGCTGTGCCATCGCGGGCATGATGCTCGCAAGGACCAGGGCTATAATAGCCAAGCACTTCTTTCTATCCATTTCGTTTATGATTTTACGAAAGTAGGAAGAAAACTCTCGTTTCCTTCCTACTCGAGATTATCATTCGATAATACTTGCCAGTGATGTTTAGAACGGAATCTTGTAGCCCACGGTCAGCATGATAACGCTGTTCTTGTGGCTGTCGCCATTCTTGTTGGTCTTGGTCAGGCCAAGGTTGTAGCGAGCGTCAATCACGAAGTCGGAAATCTCATAGGAAAGACCCAGAGGAATAGACAGGTCGAATGTTTCGCAAGCATCCTTGAAATCATCGCCATCAGCCTTTGCCGACATCAGGAAACCGGGCTGCACACCAGCCTTAACCTTGAGGCCCTCAGCCACCTGATACTGAGCCAGGATGGGGATGTTCAGGTAGTCCATGTTTACATTGAAGTCACCACCTGCACCATCATACTTGTATCCCTGCATGCTGTAGAGCAGACCGCCAGAAACGCTGAAAGCGTCGGCAATAGGATACTCAACGTTGGCACCAGCCACGAGACCGATCTTCATCTTGGCATCGTCAGCACCAGTCAAAGTTGCCAATGTAGCACCCACCTGAGGTGTAATCGACATCTGTGCATTTGCTACCAGACCGCAAACGAGCATTGCTCCCATCAAAAATAATTTCTTCATAATACTAAAAGCGGGGTTCATGTTTGTATTTTGCCAAAAGAAGGATGAACCCGATTTGTCCTCCTCATGGCCCTTTTGTTTGCGCTGCAAAGGTAGTAATTTTTTGTATAATATAGAAAAATTTATTAACAAAATGGCCGTAGTTAACATTTTTTTTTAAAATAATAAAAAGAAAGGCCTATAATTTGGCCGTTTCGAAAGATTATTGTAACTTTGCGGGCAAACTAATCCCTAAACATTAGAACAATGACAAACATCTTTTCATTAGAGGGTAAGAACGCCTGGATTACAGGCGCGTCTTACGGCATTGGCTTCAACATTGCAAAGGCATTCGTTGCAGCAGGTATCAAGAACATTATCTTCAACGACATCAACGAGGCTGCACTCCAGCGCGGACTGGACAACTACAAGGAGGCTGGCATCGACAACGTGAAGGGCTACGTCTGCGACGTGACCGACGAGAACGCCGTGAAGGCGCTCGTAGAGAAGATCCACCAGGAGGTGGGCCAGATCGACATCCTCGTCAACAACGCCGGCATCATCAAGCGCATACCCATGCACGAGATGAAGCGAGCCGAGTTCCAGCAGGTCATCGACATCGACCTCGTGGGTCCGTTTATCTGCTCCTCAGCCGTCATCCCCGAGATGATGGAGCGCAAGGAGGGTAAGATCATCAACATCTGCTCGATGATGAGCGAACTGGGCCGCGAGACCGTCTCTGCCTACGCTGCTGCCAAGGGTGGTCTGAAGATGCTCACCCGCAACATCTGCTCGGAGTATGGCGAGTATAACATCCAGTGCAACGGCATAGGCCCGG
>JAFSYY010000040.1 GCA_017455845.1 Prevotella sp.
GCAGATTGCGGACGTAGTTATAAATCTTCTTAAGCATGATGATGTTTGTTAATGAGTTTACGAAGTGATTTCCGCTCACTGCCGTTCATTCCCACATAGTAGGCGGCAATCAATGAGACGACAATGACGGCGGGTGTTAAAGCAAGTTTGATATAGTCGTCATGGGCTATAAATGTGATAGGTAAGGAAGCCAGCAGTGTGAGCAGTGCTGCACCAGACACTGGAACCAGCACCCTACGGGCATAGCCGGTAAAAGAGAAGTGGGGCTGCGTGAGATGAGTGTAGTAGAGGCGCACAGAGATGACTGCAAAGTTGAGAACGGCCTTCATCGCAACACCCCAAACAAGGGGGCAACCCATTCGGAAGAGGATATACACCGCTATCAGTTCCGCCACATAAGCCACCGACAGCCCCAACTGATAGCCCCGGATTTTTCCTGTTGCAAAGATGTTCATCCAGAGTGGTGCCGACACGGCATTGCACAGGCTAGCCACGATAAACACGATGCAGAGGCTGCCGGCATGGGCGGGCACCTGTCCAAGCCAGAGTTGCAACACCCAGTTGATGTTCAGCATAATGGGCAGCGACACGATGAACAAGAGAAAGAAGGAAATCTTCGATGCATAGCAGGTCAGCGACATGAGGTAGTCATAGTCGCCCGCTGCATACGACTTGGTGATCTGCGGCTTGAAAGCCGTCTGGAAGTTCGACACCAGACCCGTCAGGGCGGTGTTCACCTGATGGCCTACGCCCATGGCGGCATTGGCGGCAACGCTGTGGAAGATGTTCACCAGGATGTTCGTACCCTGATTGGACCCCACCACGGCCAGTTGTCCGTAGATAGTCCAGCCGGAGAAACTGAAGATGCGTCGGAAAAGCCCTTTGTCCCAACAGAACTGGTAACGTGTCTCAGCAAACTTCACGCGGCAATAGCCCCAGTTGAGTAGGAGATTGAGAGCCGATATGCCCAGCATCAAAGCCCCGTAGAGTATAAGGTGGTCGCCGTCGGCATTGAGCACCACGAAGGCGAACACCAGTTTCAGCACGGCATCGAGGATTGAAAGGAAGGCAAAATAGCCCATGCGCTCGTTCGACACAATGTCGGCATCGTAGGGCAGCGACACCATGGTCAGGCATAGCGACAGCACCGCAAACTGATAAATCCAGTTTGCCGCATCCTCCCGGCCGGCAGGTATGTTGATGTGGGTGTTCAGGAACCACAGGCCGACGGTCTCTGCCAGCAACAGCAACAGAAGGGTCAGCAACAGATGAGTGCTCAGACACACGCTGAACACGCGACGCAGGCTGTCCCCATTTCCGTTGCCCATCTCGTAGGCCAGGAAGCGCTGGGTAGATGATGACATCGATGAGCGCAGGAAGGCAAACAGCGTCACCACGCCGCCAATGACATTATAGAGACCATAGTCGTCGATGCCTAAAGCCTGTAATACGATGCGTGAGGTAAAGAGTGTGATGACGAGCGTTACAATCATACGCATGTAGAGTATGACTGCATTCTTTGCTATGCGCTTCGTCTTGTCTGTATGGTGTGTTGAGGCTGAGACGGTTTCTGCACCGCCCTCTAACACGCAAGTTGGGGAGGGGCTAAATTCTACCCCCCCCCCAACTCGGGTGTCTTTGTGTCGTTTCCGGCTAAGCCGTTATTTGCTAAGCGATGACTTTCTGAATTTGTCATTTATAGTCTTTACATAAAATCGAGTGCAAAGGTACGAAATTTTCTCCAAAAAAACAACCCACTCCTTCGGGATGCGGGTGTCGGCATCAAACCTCACGCCCACCTTCACCATGCGGCGGCCGCCAGCACATTTTAAGACTCTAAGCCGACGTATATCGGTAAAAGTCCTTCAGTATAGCCGATGCGCGCCTCCTGGTTGGGAATGGATAGGGTGAACATCATTGATTCACGATCGTCGGTGCGGAAATGCTGCATCTTATCCTTATACCAAGTGATTATCCAATGGGAATACGACCGAAGGCTTGAAGGTCTTGGCTTCCTCGAAGTCCATCATGGCGTATGAGATGATAATCACGGTATCGCCCACCTGCACCTTTCGCGCTGCCGCACCGTTCAGACAAACACAGCCGCTACCCCGCTCACCTTTTATTATATATGTCTCAAAGCGTTCGCCGTTGTTATTGTCTACCACCTGTACCTTCTCACCGGCAATCAGGTTGGCGGCATCCATCAGGTCCTCGTCTATGGTGATGCTGCCCATATAGTTCAGGTTGGCCTCAGTAACCCGTACACAGTGCAACTTCGACTTCAATACTTCTATCATCATAATTATGAATTATGAATTATACTTGATATGGTCAATAAGGCGTATAGGTGTCTTGCCACAATAGACCGTGATACAGCCTACGATATAGGGCGAGGCATCCCAGTCAGACACATCCTGCAGGGTGTTGCCGTCGACGATGGAGAAATACTCCACCTCCAGGCCGTCCACACCATTGATGTCGGCCACCACCTTGTCGTGGGTCTCTTTCAGCGTGTGTGTCTTGGCATATGCCACACTGTCCTTCAAGGCCTTATAGATAGCAGGGGCAATGGCTCGCTCATCCTTCGACAGCAGCGTGTTACGGCTGCTGCGTGCCAGGCCGTCGGCATCGCGCACGATAGGGCACTCCACAATCTGTACAGGCAGCCCCAGATGGCGTACCATGGCCTTCACCACGGCTATCTGCTGCCAGTCCTTCTCACCAAAATAGGCACGCTGTGGCCGCACGATATAGAACAGACGGCTCACCACCTGACACACGCCATTGAAATGGCCGGGACGGTGGGCACCCTCCATCACCGTAGACACCGGCGGATACTCAAAGCAGCGCGTGTCGGGCGTGGGATACATCTCCTCCACCTCTGGTGCCAGCACATAGTCGGCTCCACATGCTTCCAACAGACGGCAGTCGGCATCCAGGTCGCGAGGATAGTTCTTCAAATCATTCTTGTCGTTAAACTGTGTGGGATTGACAAAGACCGACACTACCGTCACGCCATTCTCGCCCACACTGCGTCTCACCAGCGATGCGTGCCCCTCATGCAAGGCACCCATCGTAGGCACCAGTCCAATCTCCTTACCCTGCTTGCGTTCTTCAAAAAGCGCATTTTGCAGGTCTACAATCTTCTTGAATACTTTCATTACTTTTTTATTCACCAATTGGTTTGGAGGTGCAAAATAACAACAATTTTCTCAAATAAGGAAAAAAAAGACTAAAAATAAGCCTATAAAATGTCACTTTTTCCTAAAATTGCACATTTTCTGAGGTTTTATGCAAATAATTTTGTACCTTTGCATGCGATTAAACGATAAATATGGCAAAGAAGAAGATTCTATTCATCAATCAGGAAATAGCACCCTACGTTCCTGAAACGCCCATGGCCGTCATGGGAAGGGAACTGCCACGTGCCATGCAGGAACAGGATCATGAGATACGTACCTTCATGCCCAAGTGGGGAGTCATCAACGAGCGACGCGGACAACTGCACGAGGTCATCAGGCTGTCGGGCATGAACCTCATCATCAACGACACCGACCACCCGCTCATCATCAAGGTTGCATCCATACCGACAGCACGCGTGCCAGTCTATTTCATTGACAACGACGACTATTTCTCCAGGCGGCACATGGTGACCGACGAAAACGGCAACGGCTATGCCGACAACGGCGAACGTGCCATCTTCTTCACACGAGGTGTGCTGGAGACCGTGAAGAAACTGCGCTGGATTCCCGACATCATCCACTGCCAGGGATGGATGAGCGCCGTGGTGCCGTTCTATATCAAGACAGCCTATAAGGACGAGCCTTCCTACGCAAACACCAAGGTGGTGTACTCAATGTTCAACCCCGGCATCAAGAGCGACCTGGGCTCCAACTTCAAGAAAAGCGTGGAGTTCAGGGATGCCAAGGCAGAACTGCTGACTGGCTATAAGGACCTGTTCACGCTGGACGAACTCGGCAAACTGGCTATTGACTACAGCGACGGCATCGTGATGGCCGACAAGGGCATCAGCAAGACGTTGCAGAAGTATGCCAAGGACAAGAACATCCCCACTCTGGCTTTCCAGGGCGACGACTTCGGCGAAGCCTACGAGACTTTCTATGACCAGATTTGTCCTGACCCCGAATAAACAAAAAAAAAGAACCATACGTTTCAGACAATGAAGAAATATATTTACATGGCTGGGGCCGTCCTGACGGCAATGGCCATTTATTCTTGCGACGAAGACACACAGAGCATCGGACAGACACTCACACAGGAGTCAGACAGGCTGAACATCACCACCGAGGCTTTCGAGGTGACCACGGAGACATGTGTGGCCGACTCTGTCTTCACACTCAGCAACAACTGCTACCTGGGCAATATCCGCGACCCGGAGACACTGACCGACGTGAAAAGCGAGATTGCCACACAATACCACCTGCTCGACAACGTTAAGATAGCGCCCGAGAGCGATGTCGTCAGCCTCTACGACGGAAAGGCAAGCGCCGACTCATGCAGCCTTACCGTCTATGTATCAGACCCCTTCTACAGCAAGGACAGCCTCTTTGCCATGAAGATGAAGGTCTACGAACTGAAGGCCACCATGGAAGAAGGCATTAAATACTACTCCAACTACAACCCCATACAACAGGGCATGGTGCGCGAGGGAGGCATCACCAAAAACAAGATGTTCACCTATTCAAAGGTCGTCTACGACAACAGCAGTTACAACCTGGGCTCCATCTCCATACCACTTAACGACCCCTATACCGCCTCCGACGGCACGCAGTACAACAACTACGGCACATATATCATGAGGCAGTATTACGAGCATCCCGAATACTTCCGTAACTCCTACGCCTTCAGCCATCACGTTTGCCCGGGCTTCTTCTTCCAGATTACCGACGGCTACGGCTTCCATGCCAAAGTGTCGAATATAGGCCTTAACGTCTACTACCGCGCAAAAAACAGCGATGGCGAGGAAGTACAGTCCGTGTACGTTGCCGCAGGCACGAAGGAGGTGCTCCAGGCCACACTGGTCACCAACGACATGCAGGCCATCAACCGGCTGGCCAAGGAGCGCACCCACACCTACCTGAAATCTCCCGCAGGGCTCTATACCAAGGTCACACTGCCCGTAAAGGCCATCAAGACCGCCCATGTAGGCGATTCGCTCGTCGCCGCCAAGGTGTCGTTCCTGCGCCTCAACGATATGTCGGACAACGAACGTATGTTCAGCACACCCAAGCAACTGCTCATGATTCCTGTCGACAGCCTGTCGTCGTTCTTCGAGAACAACAAGGTGCCCGACAACCGACTGACGTACTACACCACGTTCAACTATGTAGGGTCAACATACGCCAACAACAACGCATATACCTACAGCAACATCTCGTCGCTCATCACCGCCCTATGGAATATCAGGGAGGCTGGCGTGGCAACGGAGCCGGACTGGGAAGCCAAACATCCCAACTGGGACAAAGTGTTGCTCGTGCCTATCACCTACAGCAGTACATCGTCTACCCGCGTAGAGCACGACATGACCCTGACCAGCACACGACTTGTCGGAGGTCCCGACAACAACAACCAGCCTATCCAGATCAGCGTCGTCTACGCCAAATTCAACAACTGACATGGCCGACGGGTATCTGGAAAAGCATCAGCAGGACTATGAGGCACGCAAGGAGGCCTTCCTAAGAAAGAAACGTCATCTGCCGCCTGCAGCCAAACGGCCGCAGCGACCAGATGACGAGTCCTTATAATCAGTGCGCAAACTGACAAATTTTCGCCGCTAACTCGGTCGGTTTCATCCCTTTTGGAACGCTACGCGTCTTATCAAAAACAAATAAAAACAAAAAAACAAATAAAAACATTTTTCTATCTTCGCACCCCGGTACTTCCGAAACTCGTGCTAAGAAAGGCGGTTTTTATTTGTTTTTTTTGTTTTTATTTGTTTTTTGAAAGACCGCTTGCGGTTAGAAGCCCGACCGAGTTAGCGGCGTATTTTGGTTCGTATCAGACGAGCAGTTACGACTATCACGATTGTCTTTGCCTCACGGCTTCAAACAGCAGGATGGCAGCCGACACCGACACGTTGAGCGAGTCCAGACGGCCGCACATAGGGATGCGGATATGCGCATCGGCAGCCTTACGCCAGCAGTCGGTCAAGCCCGTCGACTCCGTACCCATCACAATGGCCGTGCCATGCCTCATGTCCGTATCGTAATACAACTCTGAATCCTGCAACTGAGCCGTCAGGATGCGGATGCCCCGCGCCTTCAGGAAAGCGATGCATGCCTCCGAACTCACGGCAACGGTGGGCACCGTAAACAGCGCACCGATGCTTGCACGTATCAGGTTAGGGTTATACAGGTCGGTCAGAGCATCACACACCACCACGGCATCAGCACCGGCAGCATCGGCCGAACGCAGCACCGCACCCAGGTTGCCGGGCTTCTCCACGCTCTCCAGCACCACTATCAGCGGAGTCTCAGGCAACCGCAGGTCTTCCAACCGCAACATCCGTGCCCTGACCAAGGCAACAACACCCTCGGTGCTTCCACGATAGGCTATCTTCTCATACACCGCAGGAGACACCTCATAGACCTGGGAAGGCGGAAGGACGTCTTCACTCTCTTCACTCATCAGCGACGGGCACAGGAAAACGCTATCCACCATATAGCCGGCCTCTATGCAATGGCGCAACTCACGCATGCCCTCGACAACAAACAAACCCGTCTTCCGACGTTCTGAAGATTTTTGCTGAAGCAGCAACAGTTGCTTCACCTTTACATTCTGTAGACTGGAGATATAATGATGTTCTGAGATAACCATTGAGCGGAATACGGGACTCGAACCCGCGACCCTCGGCTTGGGAAGCCAATGCTCTACCAACTGAGCTAATTCCGCAACAATCTCTTTATCTTAAAAGAAAAATACGGGGATGCCTCATAAAAACAAGAACAATCCCCCTACCCCTCTGAGCCGACACCCGGACTCGAACCGGGGACCTACGCATTACGAATGCGTTGCTCTACCAACTGAGCCATGTCGGCGTGCTTCGCTTTTTGCGGGTGCAAAGGTATATATTTTTTTTCTTACTGACAAATTTTGAACACACTTTTTTCAAAAAAACGGTTAAAAGTTTGAAATGCTGTCAAATTTTCCGGCAAACATAAGAGGTGTTAGAAAAAAAAGAAGTAATTTTGTGCTCTCAACAAAGAAGTAAGAAACTAACTAAAACTATATAAAAAGATGAATACAAAGAGATTTTTTACGCTTGTGGCCGTGGCATGGCTGTGCATGGCTCAGGCAGCAGCACAACGCTCGGAGCAGTTGTTGAATTTCGGATGGCGCTTCCATGCCGGCGACGTGGACAACGGGGCCGACATCAACATGGACGACAGCGGATGGCGCACAGTGAACCTTCCCCACGACTTCCAGATAGAGCAGCCGTGGGTGGCACCTGCTGCCGACGAGAAAGCCGACAACGACGACCCGGCAGCCAACATCAAGAGCCGCCTGTCCAGCCGAGGATTCAAGGAGATGGGCAAGGGCTGGTACAGGCTTCACCTCACGCCGGCCGACTCGCTGAAGGGCAGACGGCTGCTGCTCGACTTCGGCGGCATCATGTATGTGGGCGATGTCTATGTGAACGGCAAACACGTCGGCGGCACGGACTATGGCTATGTGGGCTTCGACATCGACGTGACCGCCGACCTGAGGTTCGGACAGGATAATGTCATTGCAGTGATGGCCGACACACGCGAGCCAAGGAACTCACGCTGGTACACCGGCGGCGGACTCTTTCGCGACGTGCGCCTGGTGGCCACCAACCGCGACCTGTTCTTCGTACGCCATCCACTCTACATCACCACACGCGACAACCGCGTCGTGGCCATAGCGGCAGAGGTGAACGTCAGGGGGCGCGACAAGAAGATGCCCGTTGGCCTGCGCATCCTTGACCCTCAGGGACAGCAGGTCTACGAGGGCAAGGCAGAGATGAGGCGGAGCACACCCACACGTATCGTGGAACAGCAACTGGTGGAGGTGGAACTGCCCGATGTGCAGGTATGGGACACAGACCATCCCAACCTCTATACCGTCGAGGCCACGCTCTATGATGAGAAGGGCAAGGCCGTTGACTGCTGCCGTGAGCGTTTCGGCTTCCGCACCGTCGAGATCACGGCAGACCGCGGCCTGCTGCTCAACGGCAAGAAGGTGTTGCTCAAGGGCTACGCCAACCACCATACGCTGGGAGCACTGGGTGCTGCCGCCTATCCGCGTGCCATCGAGAAGCGCATACAACTGATGAAACAATATGGCATCAACCATATACGCACCTCGCACAATCCCTATAGCCGCGAGTTTATTGAACTGTGCAACGAGAACGGCATCCTCGTGGTCGATGAACTATACGACAAATGGACACGACAGCACACTGGAGGGCGCGTGCCCTTCGAGGCCCTCTGGCAGAAAGACATCCCCGAGTGGGTGAAGCGCGACCGCAACGCACCCTGCGTGGTGATGTGGAGCCTGGGCAATGAGTTGCAGCAGGACCCCAACCAGCCCTTTAACGACTGGGGCGTGACGATGTACCGGCTGATGCGCCCGCTGGTGAACCGCTACGACAGCACACGCCTGGTCACCGTGGCCATGCACCCGCGCTACCGCAACTGGCAGACAGACTCCCTGCCCTGCGACCTGGCCATGATTACCGATGTGCAGGCATACAACTACCGCTATATGTACTTCCCCGGCGACGGCCGACGCTTCCCATGGATGAAGTTCTACCAGAGCGAGACCACCATGGCCGCCATGGGACCCAATTTCTTCGAGATGGACCTGGACAAGGTTATCGGCTGTGCCTACTGGGGAGCCATCGACTACCTGGGCGAGAGTCAGGGATGGCCGGCCAAAGGCTGGAACCAGGGCTGCTTCTATATAGACCTGGAGCCCAAGCCGAAGGCCTTCCTCATGAAGTCGATGTTCAGGCCCGACGAGCCTGTGGTGCATATCGCCGTCATCGACAAGAAGGGTGACCAGATGTGGAACGGCGTACAGACAGGCAACGACGGCATGAGCGACCACTGGAACCGCGTGGCAGGCCAGAAACTGTCGCTCATCACCTATACCAACGCCGAGGAGGTGGAACTGCTGCTTAACGGTAAAAGCCTGGGCAAGAAGAAAAACAACGTCAAGGATGCCAAGCGGCGCAACCAGATACGCTGGGACGATGTGGAATACCAGCCGGGAAGACTGGTGGCCATTGCCAGAGACAACGGCCGCGAGGTGGCCCGCCACCAGATAGAGACCACGGGCGAGGGCGTGCGCCTCATGGCCGAGGCCGACAACAGCCAATGGAAGGCCGACGGCCTGGACCTGCAGCATGTACGCATCGCGGCTGTCGACAAGAAAGGACGGCAGTCGGCGATAGCCAACCAGCAGGTGACATTTGCCGTCGAGGGGCCTGCGGAGATAGTGGCCGTGGTGAATGGCGACCATGACTCCGACGAGATGCACACGGGCAACACCCGAAAACTATTCCAGGGCACATGCACCGTGATCCTCCGCTCTAAGCCCCACGTGCAAGGCCAGGTGCTGCTGACGGCCACTGCCCC
>JAFSYY010000041.1 GCA_017455845.1 Prevotella sp.
CGGGCAGAACTGCATGGCATCTCTAACCTGCCGTTCTTTTTCTACAGAGTCTGTAAGATATATGGTTGACTGTTCATACCCTTGCTTATGGAGTCATGCATGGTCTGTGGAGGTCTGCCACGGAAAAATCCGGGTGCGCCAGGCAGAACCAAGTAGTTTTGTCAGTGGCGATGTGGTGGCCATCTCTTCTGGCTATATGCACCACGCCCTGCTGAAGCGCGACGGGTCGCTGTGGATGTGGGGACGGCAGTTGTGCGGCGAGTTTGGCAACGGCTCGACGACAGCCTCAGTGCAGCCCGTGAAGGTGATGGACGGCGTGAAAAGTGTGAGTTGCGGCCTACAGACCACGGCCATTGTGAAGCAGGACGGCACGCTGTGGATGTGCGGACGCAACGACTTCGGGCAGATAGACGAGAGCCATGAGGTGAAGCGGCAGTTCGTCAAGGTGGCTGAGGGCGTTCTTGAAGCAAAGCTCGGCTATGGTTTCCTGAAAACGGAGAAGGCCGACGGCACGACAGAGACGCTCACCTGGGACGCGGACATCGACGCGCAGCGCAAGCCCACGGCGACTGGCGACGGCATACCGACCGAGCAGATGGCTGTGGAGTATGGTTGGAAGAACGCCGTGGCTCTTGGAAAGGACGGCAGCGTTTGGACATGGGGCGACGCTACGGACGACGGCATCGCCAGCACCACGCCGACAAAGGTTATCGAGGGTCGTGTTTCCTCAGAATTGACTGGTATAACAGCCGGAAATCAAACTATATCAATTAACATTGGAGCCAAGGCTGTGCTAACCGCACTGCCCAATCCGCTGAATGCCGACTACAAGAGTCTGACATGGACGAACGGCAACGACGATGTGGTGGTGGTGAACAGTCGTGGGGTGGTGACGGGCATGGCAAAAGGCACGTCTACGGTAACGGCAGAAATTACCTCCGGTAATAAAAGTTTTAGCCAGACGTACACCATTGTTGTAGGGAATGGTTTGCTAAAGGGCGACATCAACAATGACGGCAAGGTGGATGTGAGCGACTACATCGGCGTGGCCAACCATATCCTCGGACAAACGCAGGCGGGCTTCAACGAAGAGGCTGCCGACGTGAACGAAGATGGCAAAATCGATGTGAGCGACTACATCGGCATAGCCAACATCATCCTGACGAGTTCCGTCTATGGCAAATAACTGTGTAAAATCCGTAGTTGTTCCAACGATTTTCGGCAGCGTGTGAAAAAAAATGGCAAATCATATTCCATTATTCATAATTATTTCATATCTTTGCACGCATAAAACAAGAAACTCAACTTTTTATATATGGAACAGCAAGCAGAAAAGAAAGCATTAACCCTGAAAACACTCTCTAAGAGCAGTGTATGGGATGTACAGGAAAATGATATTTTCAGGTTGTGGGAGGGTGCCGACAAGGATGCCGACGTGAAAGACAACGTTCGCCATTTTGTTGACATCATACGCTCGGCATTCATGATTGAGGAAATAGACGGCGAGTCGCAGGTCGTCAAGACAAAATATGAAAAGCAGGGCTACAAGGTGGGGCAGGTTCGTCTGGACGACAGCAAGAAGATTACCTGGGCCATCAAGAAACGCCCCATCATGCGTGTGACCGACCTGACCTACGAGAACATACGGCATATCTCGGCTGCCAAACTCATCGAGGTGCTCGACCGTAATTTCGGCGGCGGCTGGGACTCTCTGTCGCAGAGCATCAAGGATATCATTGAGAGCGGCTTCGATATATCGACCACTACGCTGCCGCAGAACCGCCTGCACAAGAAAGGCGGACTCTACGAGAAAAAGGTGGCCGACGGCTTTGAGGTGCTTGAGGTGCAGAAAGGTACGTGGGTGGAGGCTATCTTTGCCAAGGTGAAGCCCGAGGCAGAGAAACCTCGCATGAAGTTCAACACCTATAGCGACGGTGAGGAAGAGGATGAGGATGCCGATGTTGAGATTGAGGACAACTACAACAAGCCCGACGAGGACGATATTGAACTCGAAGGCCCCAACGATGACGAAATAACCGAAGAGAACTACTCCACGATGATGGATCTTGGCAGTGGCGATCCTGATGAGGAGGCTGAGAACATGGCCGACTATGGGGAGGAATAGTTCATAGTTGTAGATAATCGAAGATAAGTGTTTAAGTTGCAAATACGCAACTTAAACACTTATCTTATGTCAAAAACGGTAAAAATTAACCAAATTGTTTAACTAAAAGACTGTTTGTCCAAGATTTCTTCCTATCTTTGCACCACCAACGTAAGCAAGAGATACAACATGAAGAAATCAACGATATGGACTATTGCAGTCATCATGGGACTCTCGTTCCTGGGCTTGCTCTATATGCAAATCTCGTATATCGAGGAGATTGCCAAGATGAAGAAAGAGCAGTTTGACGAGAGTGTGTACCGCAGTCTCTATCAGGCCTCACGTAACCTGGAACTGAACGAGACTCAGCGGTATCTGGAAAATGACGTCAACAATGTGGAGCGGCGGGCCGTCTCGCAGGACTCTGTCATTGTCAACGGTCTGGACGGCAGCATACAGCACTCCCACCAGTTTTCCGTGTCGGCCGAAGACGGCACCTTCTACTCAGAGTTTGAACTCAAGACCTTCACCACCAAGCCGGCCAACGTGCCCAAGGCTATGATGATGCGTACCGACAAAGACCAACTGTCGGAGGCCACGAAGTCGCTGCAGGAGGTGGTGCGCAACCGCTACGTCTATCAGAAGGCCCTGCTCGACGAGGTGGTCTACAACATACTCTATACGGCCAGCGAGAAGCCTCTGAGGGAGCGTGTGAACTTCAAACTGCTGGACCAGGACATACGCAACGAACTGCAGAACAACGGCATCGACATACCTTATCACCTGACGGTCTCGACAGCCGACGGGCGCGAGGTGTACCGCTGTCCTGACTATTCTAAGGAAGGAGAGCAGTGGGGCTACTCGCAGACGCTCTTCCACAACGACCCTTCGACGAAGATGGGTGTGGTGAGGATCCATTTCCCAGACATGGACTCCTATATCTATTCCAGCGTGCGGTTTATGATTCCTGCCGTCATCTTCACCATCGTGCTGCTCATCACGTTCCTCTTCACCATCGTCATCATCTTCCGGCAGAAGAGATATACGGAGATCAAGAACGACTTCATCAACAATATGACCCACGAACTGAAGACCCCCATCAGCAGCATCTCGCTGGCGGCACAGATGCTGGGCGACGAGTCGGTGAACAAGAGTCCGGCGATGATGAAACACCTGAGCACCGTCATCGGCGATGAGTCGCGCCGGCTGCGTTTCCTCGTGGAGAAAGTGCTCCAGATGTCGATGTTCGACCGTAAGTCGGCCTCGTTTAAGAAGAAGGAACTCGACCTGAACGAACTGCTTGAGCAGACGGCCGCCACCTTCAACCTGCGCGTTGAGCACACCGGCGGCAAGATCACCACCGAGATAGAGGCTGTCGATTCGGCCATCTTCGTCGATGAGGTGCATTTCCAGAATGCCATCACCAACCTGATAGACAATGCGGTGAAGTACAGAAAACCCGACCAGCCCGTGAACATTCACATACGCACGTGGAACGAGGGTGAGCACCTCTGCTTCAGCATCAAAGACGACGGCAAGGGCATTAAGAAAGACAACGTGAAGAAGATCTTCGACAAGTTCTACCGCGTGCATACGGGCAACGTACACGATGTCAAGGGCTTCGGCCTCGGACTGGCCTACGTCAAGGAGATTATCAACCTGCACGACGGTGACATCAAATGCGAGAGTGAACTGGGCAAGGGTACCACGTTTATAATCACACTGCCCATACTGAAAGAAGATAGTGAGTAAAAACAATCGATATTAATTAAAAAATTCAGAATTATGGAAGACAAACTGAAAATTTTGCTTTGCGAGGACGACGAGAACCTCGGAATGTTGTTGCGTGAGTATCTGGCCGCCAAAGGCTATGAGGCAGAACTCTGTCCCGACGGAGAAGCCGGCTTCAAGGCCTTTATGAAGACCAAGTTCGACATCTGTGTGCTCGATGTGATGATGCCCAAGAAAGACGGCTTCACCCTGGCACAGGAGATTCGTACGGCCAATGCCGAAATACCCATCATCTTCCTCACCGCCAAGACCCTGAAGGAGGATATCCTCGAAGGTTTCAAGCTGGGTGCCGACGATTACATCACCAAGCCTTTCTCAATGGAGGAGCTCGTGTTCCGTATTGAG
>JAFSYY010000042.1 GCA_017455845.1 Prevotella sp.
AATCATCTTTGCATACTGTTCATGCTCCTTATGGTATATAACATGAAAGTAGAATGTTTCTGCTATCCCGTCTATCTTTATTTCATCGTCAAATATATCAGCGATATGATGTTGAGACATATAACGCTTAAACATGGCGGAAAACATCCGGCTGCGATACTCTTGTACAGTTATCTTTTTGTTACTCGGAACGAGATTGATGAAATCGCACATATAGCTGAGTATTACATTGGGAATCCTCGTCATAAAGTCAGCAATACATTCTTCTATCTGCTGGAGGACTTTGTGACTGGTAACTTTTGTGCCACCGACACGACCCAAACCAATCTCTACTACTTCTATACCATCTTGCAGCAAGCAGTCTAAGATACGGTCTGCAATAATGTTGCTACGCTCTGTTGTGAACTGCAGTCTGTACTCATCACCAGCCTCAGAGAAAATGGTATACCTTTCTGTCATCAGACGTAAATAACCTTGTTGGGTTTGGTTTCCTCTGAGCACAGTTCTTTCAGCCACAGATATTTCTGTACGCCTGCCTCACGAATCTTCTCTTCCAATTTTCTGGAAGGGTTCTTGATTGTAATAGTCCTTGAATTGCCCATAACCATATTGTTTATATCGGATGCAAAGGTACGAAAAAGATTTGATACTTGTCGTACTTTGAACGATTATTTTTCAATTTTTGTATTTTGAGTAGTATGCCCAACCTACAGAGACCTGTAACTTTCGTTAACAGTCAAAATGCAATTTTTCTTAATGCTATTGCAGGAATGTCTGATTTTTGCTAATTTTGAAGGGAAACGACCGAAAAGGTTCAATTTCCCGGATGTCTGATGAATGTCGGTAAGATGGCTGATGGCTGATGGCAGAAGATGGCTGAGGGCAGAGAGTTACTTCTTCTTATTAAACATGAAGTTCAACCCTTGCTTGCAGTAGAAGTCGAATTTACCATCTGACGAAATAAGTGGCAGATGCTCAGTTATGGCATGAGCAATGATAAGATGGTCAGAGGTGTCTGTATGCTTGGCTGCAAGGTAGAGATGGTATAGAACAGCATCGTTAGAGCAAATCGTTGAGAACCTGGGAGATTTCCTGGAATTCCTTATCTTGTGCGAGGTCGATATTGAAGGTCTTCATATCGTGACAAAGTTCGTCGAAGTCGCTCATCGCCTGACGGTACAAGTCGGTCGCCGTCTCCAGTCCGACATACAACGGGGAGGCAAGGAGTTTCAGATAGACCATCTGCATCTTCTTCTGGATGGGTTCAGACAATTGCAGGAGTTCTTCTGCCTCAGGAACCGTTATCTCTGTGAAATGGTCTCTGACGAGTTCGACGAGGTCGTTTGTTTCGTCGGTCACTCTCGTTAGTTCTTTCCTCACGACATTGATGGCATCAAGGAAATCGTCCATGTCAAAAGACCGACTGGCCACCTCCTCTGCCTGTTTCCTTACTTTCGTATAGGATGCCTTTATTTCTGCTATGCACGTACACATACTCTTCTCCTTTTCTGTTGCGCTGCAAAATTACACATTTTCCTTGAAACCGCCAAATGTTTGGCGGGCTAACTCATCAAAATGTCACACAGATCTCACTGATTTCACTGATCTCACGGACGACACTCATGACACTACATCTTTTTAATCAGGGAGAAGAACTTGTTCAGCGGCTGGTTTTCGGGCATCTGCTGTCGGACTATGACTTTGAGTTGGTTGCGGTATTCAGGGTCTTTGGTGCTGATGCAGAGTGCGGTGAGCAGATAGGCCCTGGCCGTCAAGAGCAGTGTCTGGTCGTTAGGGAACTGCTGGTCTAGCATTTTAAGCCGTTGTTTGACCACCCTGTTGTATTTCGTCTTCTCATGAGCGTTTCTGCTGAGTGATGCACAGATTGACATCAGGGCGTCGAGTTGTACGCTGCGGAGCGTGTCGTCGATGATGGCATGACGCAGATAATAGAGTTGGCGCAGATGTCTGCCGTCGTCCTTTATGCTCTTGGGCGTTTCTTTTTTGTTGACCCTTCTGCTCAGTATGTCAAGGATGTCGGCCTGTATGCGGCTGATGAAGTCGGCACTGAACAGGACAGCGTCCTGCTCGTCTATCATCACGTCTTCCGGCTTGCGGTCGTGGATATAGATATACTTGTCGTTGGCAAAGAACTTGATAGCGATGCTGAAGCGTATGCCGTCGCCTTTGTAATGGATATTGCAGACCTCGGCCTTGAAGTTTCTGAAGGCCCCTTCACGTACAGTGACCTGCAGGCCCTCGGTGATACGAGAGTCCTTGGTTCGTATCTCGAAATGCTCGAGGTATTCCAGACAGCCGCTGATGAAGGTGTTCATCTTCTGGTCGTCGATGGTGATCTCATGGCCCAGGGCATCGCGGTAGTGATAGAGTCGGGTAAGACCGATGTTCCATTTTTGTGCCGGCAGGTGATGTTCCTGCCTGTCGAATACCGACGGCCGAGCATGCAGGAAGACGAACTTACGCAAGGTGTTGCGCAGTTCATTGTTTTTCCTGTTCTCGTCGGCCTGATGTCTGAGTACGTCGTTCTCCCAAATGTCGCGGCTTCTGTCCACGACACGCTTTCTGATGGCGAGTAGCGGAATGAAGAAGTCGTCTATCTTATCATTTTCTGTCACATCCTCCCTGGCGTTGTATTGGTCGATGCATGCTTCTATTTCTTCTGCGTCATGACATCTCATCACATACCAATAGAGTTTGTTTATATCGCGTATTCTACTGTTCATGTATGCACATTTTCTCCCTTCTTTGCCTTCGGTCTGTAAACCAGAGGCAAATCAAGCCTGTTTTTATCAATAGTTGCATACACCAAGCGTATTTTTTTCTCTCTCTTACGCTTCCGACTTCCAGAACAAGGCCTTCAGGGTCTTTTCTTGCCGGCCGATGTATGAACCTGTCTTTCTTCCTGCATCCATGCAGGATTATTCAAAAAAAGCCTGTTTTCTTACATAAAACAGGCTGATTCTGACTGTTTGTCGAGGTGACAGGACTCGAACCTGCGACATCCTGGTCCCAAACCAGGAACGCTACCAACTGCGCTACACCTCGATTTTGCGTGTGCAAAGTTACAAAAAAAAGTGAAGAGTAAAGTGTGAAGCGTGAAGAATTTGCTTCCGCACAACAATATTTAACGATTCACCACTGTAGCGGCAGCAAATTCTTCACTCTTCACTCTTCATTCTTCACTCTTGATAATCCCTTGTTCGATAAAGATTTTCTTCAGTGCTACAACCGAGCGTTCCACCTGCTCGTTGGTATGCGTAGCCATCAGTGCATAGCGTACCAGCGTGTCTTGGGGTGCACATGCCGGCGGTATGACGGGGTTGATGAATACGCCTGCGTTGAAGGCCAGTGCAGTGACCAGGAATGTCTTCTCCACGTCGCGCACATAGAGCGGTATGATAGGGCTCTCTGTCTCTCCTATCTCAAACCCTTCCTCGCGGAAGCGCCTCAGTGCATAACGTGTTACGTTCCACAGTTTCTCTATGCGCTCCGGCTCCTGCTGTATGATGTGCAGTGCCTCCATGGCTGCTGCCGTTGCTGCCGGTGTGTTTGATGCGGAGAAGATATATGTGCGGCATGTGTGTCTGAGCCAGTTGATGGTATCTGCATCAGCCGCAATAAATCCTCCTATGCTGGCCAGCGACTTTGAGAATGTTCCCATGATGAGGTCCACCTCGTCGGTGAGTCCGAAATGGTCGCATACGCCCCGTCCCTGTCGCCCGAAGACCCCTATGCCATGTGCCTCGTCCACCATCACCGAGCAGTTGTATTTATGCTTCAGTTGTATGATTTCCGGCAATTTGGCCAGGTCGCCTTCCATGGAGAACACGCCGTCGACGACAATCAGTTTGACGGCCTCCTCCGGCAGTTTCTGGAGTACGCGCTCCAGATCTTCCATGTCGTTGTGCTTATAGTGCAGTTGCTTGGCGAAAGTCAGCCTTCGTCCGTCGACGATTGACGCATGGTCGCGGTCGTCACAGATGACATAGTCGTCCTTACTGAGCAGGGCCGGTATGACGCCCTGGTTGACAGAGAATCCCGTAGACAAGCACAGGCAGTCGTCTTTGCCGATGAATGTTGCTATCTCCTTCTCCAACTGCACATGGATGTCCAGGGTGCCATTCAGGAATCTGCTGCCCGCACATCCCGAGCCATACTTGTCGAGGGCTGCCTTTGCCTTGTCAATGATGCGCTGATCGCCTGTGAGACCTGTATAGGCATTCGAGCCGAACATCAGCACCTTATGGCCTCCCATCTCTACTTCCGTGCCCTGTTTTCCAGTGATGGCGCGGAAATAAGGATACACCCCTTTGGCCATAAATTCCTGGGGTATTCGATACGATTTGTATCTCTCTTGTAGTTGTCCCATATTTGTTTTTATAGGTTTCACTTTCTTACAGGCTGCAAAGATACATAAAAATCTGCAAATAGTGAACATTTTTCCTAATAAAAGTTTGTTTTTTGTATTTTTCTTAGCCAATACGATGTTTTTTTGATGCATTTTTCGTACTTTTGCATCATGGAAGAGCAAAAAAAGAACATCACCTTCATTGTTAATCCCATCTCGGGAACAAAGTCGAAGGATGCCTTGGACACACTTGTCGGCGAGAAGATTGACGCCACGAAGTATGCCTGTGAGATCATCAAGACCGACTATGCCGGCCATGCGTGTGAGATAGCGGGCAGGTGTCGGGCAGCAGGCATCGACATCTGCGTGGCAGTAGGCGGCGACGGCACTGTCAACGAGGTGGCACGTGCTTTGGTGGGCAGTGCCACTGCGCTGGGCATCATTCCCTGCGGCTCAGGCAACGGCCTGGCCCGTCATCTGCGCCTTCCCATGGACTTCGGTCATGCCCTGGAGGTTATCAACAAGGGCGAGACCGCCCTTTTCGACTATGGCGTGATCAATGGCCAGCCCTTCTTCTGTACCTGCGGCATGGGCTTTGATGCGTTTGTCTCGCTGAAGTTTGCCCAGGCCGGCAAACGCGGCCTCGCCACCTATATCAAGACCGTGCTGAAAGAAGGGCTGGCCTACAAGCCCGACGTGTACACTATTGTCGACGACGACCACCAACACACCTACACGGCTTTCCTGGTGGCCTGCGCCAACGCGTCGCAATATGGCAACAATGCCTATATCGCGCCGCAGGCATCCATGCAAGACGGCCTGCTTGACATCATTATCATGGAGCCCTTCAACCTTCTGGAGGCGGCCACCCTGGGCATCGACCTGTTTGCCAAGACCCTGAAGAACAACTCCCACATCCTCACCTTCCAGTCGCGCCACATCCACATACACCGCAGCCAGTCGGGTGCCGTCCATTTCGACGGCGACCCCACGACGATGGGCACCGACCTTGACGTCAGCATATCGCCCCTGGGACTGAAGGCAGTCATCAACCCCGACTATGTGGAAGACCGGGCCGTCCCCGGGCGAGCCATGGATATGCTCAGCAAGACCATCGACCATATAATAATATAAGGTACGCGTGAAGATGCAGTTACTGGCCGTTATTATTGCCATCACATTATCCGCAGGATATGCCGTCTGGCGTTTCTACCACGTTATCACCAGCAAGGAGAGCCCTTGTGCCAACTGTCAGTGTCAGGGATGCCCCCTGAAGGACAAAGAGGAAATCACGTGACCAGGCCTCGGTCATCACATGACCAGGCCTTGGTCACCACGTGACCAGGCCTTGGTCATCACGTGACCAAGCCTTGGTCATCACATGACCAAGCCTCGGTCACCATTTGACAAGGCCTTGGTCACCATTTGACAAGGCCTCGGTCTGATAATCATACCAACACAAAAACGGAACAAAAAAAACGCCCAAAAATTTGGAGGAATAAAAAAAAAGTAGTACCTTTGCATCCGCAAACCGATACAGGGTGCAACTTTTTTTACAGCGCAGTGCCCTTTACACACTTTCCGGTGCCTTGGATGAGTGGCTTAGTCAACGGTCTGCAAAACCGTCTACGGCGGTTCGAATCCGCCAGGCACCTCAAAAGAAACTCTCAAAATCAGTGAAGACAAAAGATTTTGAGAGTTTTCTTTTTACATAGGATTACTAACTTATAACAATATGACAAAGAGATTCTTTACAGCCCTTGTGCTTTGCGCCATTACGCTGGCAGCAAGCGCCAACCCCATCACACGTGAGCAGGCCCGCGAGAAAGCCGCACTGTTTCTTAAAGGCAAGCCCGGCAGACAAGACCTGAAGGCCGTGACAAACCTCCGGCGGCTGGCTCCCGCTGGCGGTCCGACAGCCAACTACTATGTGTTTGACCGTGGCAGCAACGACGGCTATGTCATTGTCTCTGGCGACGACCAGACCATCAGCGTGCTGGGCTATACCGACAGCGGCGACTTCGACTATGCCGCCCTGCCGCCCAACATGAAGGAGTGGCTCGACGACTATGGCCGCCAGGTTGATGCCATACAGAAAGGGGCACCCGTGAAGAAAGCCGCCATCCCCACCCATCCGAAGGTAGACCCGCTGGTGAGCAGCACATGGAGCCAGGGCTATCCCTATAACATGTACTGCCCGCTGGACGACGGTGCCAACTCCGTGACGGGATGCGTGGCCACCGCCATGGCCCAACTGCTCTATTACAACCGCGAGAAGTCGGTTGACGAGACGCAGGCCGAGATGCCGGCCTTCACCACATGGACCAAGGGCATCCATGCCGACGGCATAGCGGCCGGCTCGCCTATCGACTGGGCCAATATGAAAGACAACTACGGCAGTGCCACCGACCTGCAGCGCCAGGCCGTGGCCCATCTGATGCACTACTGCGGCGTGTCCGTGAAGATGGACTATACCAAGAACTCCTCGGGCGCACAGTCGTGGGATGCCTACCTGGCCTTCATCAACTATTTCGGCTACGGCTCGTCGACCAAGTTCGTAGACTACACCAGCGTGAGCGACGATGCCGAATGGGACCGCATCGTCTATAACGAGATCTCCTCCATGCGGCCCATCTATATCAGCGGTGCCAACTCCGGCGGCGGCCATGCCTTCGTGTGCGACGGCTACGACGGCAACTACCTCTACCACATCAACTGGGGATGGGGCGGCACCAGCGACGGCTACTACCTGCTCACCGACCTCACGCCCGGTCAGCAGGGCATCGGCGGCTCCGGCGACGGCTATACCGGCTACCGCCAGATTATCATCGGCCTGGAGCCCGAGAACTACGGTGCCAAGACGATGTCGTTTGCCGATGCCAACGTCAAGAAGATATGCCTGGAGCAATTCGATGCCAACGGCGACGGCAAACTGACCTACAGTGAGGCCGCCGAGGTAAAGGACCTGGGCAGTGCCTTCACCGACAAGACCAATGTGCGCACGTTCGACGAACTGTATTATTTCACCAGTCTCACCTCCCTTTCCGCCGATGCCTTCAACGGCTGTGTGAACCTGACGGCCGTCCGTCTGCCCAAGGCGCTGAAGGCTATTGGCGCCCGCGCCTTCAGGAACTGCTCCAAACTCACCCAACTGAAGATGCCCACCGGCATCACGTCGCTGGGCGAAGAGGCGTTCAGCGGGTGCCGCCAACTGGAAGACCTGGAACTGCCCACCGGCCTGAAGGTCGTAGAAACCGGCACATTCAAAGGCTGCGCCGCCTTCAGCACCATAGACCTGCCCATCAGCGTAACGGACATAAAGGCCGAGGCCTTTGCCAACTGCACCGGGCTGACACAGTTTAAGATCATCACCTACCAGCCCGCCAGCATCACCCTTGGCGAGGGTGTCTTCAGCGGCAGCAGCCTCGGCAGTGCCACCCTCGTCACCGTACAGGGCACGAAGGCATACTACGACACCGCCGACCAATGGCGCGACTTCGGCCTTATCAGGGAACTGCGCGAACTCTCCGGCGGACAGTTTGCCACGATGGAGACCGGCAACACCTATTATATATATAATATAGGTACGGGGCGCTACCTGACCAAGGGCGAGGCCTACGGCACCCAGGCCGTGGTAGACACCGACGACCCCATGCGCTTTAAGGTGAGCCGCACAAACAGCATGCCCGCCGACGTGTACTATCTCACCTCCGAGGACACCGGCAAGAGCGGCAAATACCTGTTCCGCACCAGCACCGACGGCAATGTGGGCAGCGGCGTGAAGGCCACCTTCGTCGACGGCACGTCAACGACTAATGCCAACTGGCACATCGTCGCGGCAGGCAACAACATCTACACCATACAGACACCCGAGAGTGCCACCGGCTACAAGGCCGATGAATACCTGGGCGTGCAGACCGACCATGCCAGCAACGCCGCCTCGCCCACCTACGGTGCCTATAGCGATATAGCCTACACGGTGCAGCCGCAGAACTGCCAGTGGTACTTCGTGCTCTACGACGAAGCGCTGGTAGAGAACTACAGGGCAGCCAAGAAACTGGAAGCCCTGCTGGAGACCGCACAGAAGCGCGGCGTGGACGCCTATAGCGAGCAGAGTGTCTACGACAATACGGGCAGCAGCACCGCCGAACTCCGTGAGGCTCAGAACACGCTGCGCCGCAAACTGAACTATATCGTCTTTGCCGACGATGCCGCCCGCGAGACCTGCCTCGGCAAATGCGACCTCAATGGTGACGACGAGATCAGTTACGGCGAGGCCAAGCAGGTGAAGGATGCCGAGATGCGCTTCGACACCAGCATCACCTGTTTCGATGAGTTCCAGTATTTCACCAATATCCCCACCGTCTATGCCAACACCTTCCTCAACTGCGCCAACCTGCAGTCGGTGGTGCTGCCAGAGAGCGTGGAGCGCATCTATTACTTTGCCTTCAAGGGATGTCGCAGCCTGACATCGATAAACCTGAGCGAGTATCTGGTCAACATCGGCGCCAGTGCCTTCCAGGGCTGCAGCAGCCTGCGCGAGGT
>JAFSYY010000043.1 GCA_017455845.1 Prevotella sp.
AGAGGACGGGAGTGCCCTGCGGATAGTTCTCATGCGGTAGCCACTCCCCTCCCTTGTAGAGGACGGGAGTGCCCTGCGGATAGTTCTCATGCGGTAGCCACTCCCCTCCCTTGTTGGGGAGGGGCAGGGGTGGGGTCAGTAACTTAGTTATATAGAAGCCCAAAAGAAAAGAAGTTTTAATTATTATAACCAATATTATTATTATGGCACAAATGAATTTTGGTGGCGTTATCGAAACTGTAGTCACCAGCAAGGAGTTCTCTTTGGAGAAAGCACGTGAAGTATTAAAGGATGAGGTGATTGCCGTCATCGGTTATGGCGTTCAGGGGCCCGGTCAGGCCTGCAACCTGCGCGACAATGGCTTCAATGTCATCGTAGGTCAGCGTCAGGGCAAGACCTACGACAAGGCCGTGGCCGACGGATGGGTTCCTGGCAAGACACTCTTCTCTATCGAAGAGGCTGCCGAGAAGGGTACCATCCTCTGCATGCTGCTCTCTGATGCAGGTCAGATTCAGCAGTGGCCCACCATCAAGCAATATCTGAAGCCTGGCAAGACCCTTTACTACAGTCACGGCTTCGCCATCAACTGGAGCGACCGCACGGGTGTCGTTCCTCCCAAGGATGTCGACGTTATCATGGTGGCTCCTAAGGGCTCCGGCACCTCACTGCGCACCATGTTCTGCGAGGGTAGGGGCCTGAACTGCTCTTACGCCATCTATCAGGATGCCAGCGGTAAGGCCAAGGAGAAGACGCTGGCGTTTGGCATCGGTATAGGTGCCGGCTACCTCTTCGAGACCACCTTCCAGCGCGAGGCAACCTCCGACCTCACTGGTGAGCGCGGCTCGCTGATGGGTGCTATCCAGGGTCTGCTCTTGGCACAGTATGAGGTGCTGCGTGAGAATGGCCACACACCTTCCGAGGCTTTCAACGAGACTGTTGAGGAACTCACACAGAGCCTTGGCCCGCTCTTTGGCGAGAGAGGCATGGACTGGATGTATGCCAACTGCTCTACCACAGCACAGCGTGGCGCGCTCGACTGGGCACCGCGTTTCCACGATGCCATCAAGCCCGTTATGGAGTGGCTCTACTACTCAGTGAAGACTGGCAACGAGGCACAGATCACCATCGATGCCAACTCGAAGCCCGACTATCGTGCCGGACTGGAGAAGGAACTGGAGGCCATGCGCAATCAGGAGATGTGGCGTGCCGGCGAGACTGTACGCAAACTGCGCCCTGAGAACCAGGAACTCTAACGCAAAAGGGGGTGTGTCAAAACACCCCCTTTTTTTCAGGCCCGATGTAACTCTTCTTCAGTCCGCCCCAGTCGATGATGACACGCTGCAGCATCTGACTACCGTCGTTTGCCGTGAAGCGGATGGTGTGGGATACCTTCTGCTTGTCAACGGTGAACCGCAGGCGGCCAGTGGCACCATTGCGCATCACCTGGTCCTTCCATGTACGGTCATATTCCTTGAACCGGTTGTCAAACACCTGCGCAGTGCCGCCATCGACGCTGATGCTGATGGCGGTGCTCTTGCCCTGGTAGAGCGGCCAGAAAGGAACGGTATAGACGGTGACCTCAATCTGGTCGCGGTCTACGGCGGGGAACGTGTAGGTGGCGTCGCCCAGTTGCATCACCTGTCCGTCGTAGCCCAGTCCATTGACCAACAGTGCATCGCGGCTCTTGCTCACCGGCTTCTCCAGGTTGATGACATAGCAGCCTGCTGCCGCCTCCGGCTTGGGCGTTAGAGAGACGGGCTGCTCGCCGATGCCTTCGGTATAGGTCACTTCCGGCATCTTCTGGTACAGGGCGCACAAGCCGGGAGCCAAGTCCATCATGCCGCGCCATTTGCCATCCAACTGCTCGTTATAGCGTCGGTTCAGCGCGTTGATGCTGTCGTAGGCGGCCTGCGACTGGCGGGCTGCCCAGTTGGCCTCGGCCGTTCTTCCTTGAGCCAGCATCTCCTGGTTGAGTTGTGCCATGAGGAACTTCCGGTTCATCTGGCAGGCAGCCTGTACGGAAAACTGCACCAGTTCGAAAAACGATGGGCGAAGGGTACGCCCGTCAATGTCAGCGGGCAGGCAAGAGGCCATCCGCTCTGCTTCATCGCTGATGCGCTGGTAGTCGGCCAGCCGCTGCTGCGCCTCGGCGTAGTTCGTGAAGGAATATTCGGTGGGCTTCAGACCTGTGTGCGCCTTGTCGTCCCACTCATATTCCCAACCCATGAACTCCGGCTTACGGCTCCACGCCAAACGGTAGTAGGTGTCTAAGAGCGCCTGATAACTGTCGTTGCCAAATAGTTGGCAGAGGTATTCCGCCTGATGGGTGCGGGCTTTCTCAAACGAGAAGTCGTGGATGTTCCATGCCATGTCCATAAACGTCTGGATGCCCAGTTCCATTGGCTTGATATCGCCCACGTTGAGCAGCCAGTAGCGGTCGGCACCGGTGTCGTAGGCCTTCTTCAGTTCCTCGTACATCAGCACGGGCGGCGTGGTGTTGAGCCACAGGTAGTCGTGGGGCGCACCCAGATACGACAGGTGGTAGTAAACGCCGGAGCGGCCGCTGCGCTGCTGCTCCTCAGGGCTTGAGACGCGCTTCATGTAGCCATAGTTGTCGTCCACCCACGCCAGCGTGATGTCGTCGGGCACGCGCAGCCCGTTCTCGTAGATGTCCATCGTCTCCTTATAGGGCACGAAGATCTGTGGAGCCTCTCCCGTTCCCTCCGGAGCGAGGGGAGAATAGGCCTTGTGCTTGCGGAGCAGGTCGCGCTGGTCCTTAATGACCTGCTCTATCAGTGGCACGCGCTCCTCCATAGGCAGGTTGCCGCGCAGCCCGGCATCGTGCACGCCGCGCATGGCCACGGTATAGATGTTCTCATACTGTGAGGCCTCGCCCAGGCGGTCGTCCCATTTCTTCCAGATAATGTCGCGGTTGGTCTTGTAGTTCCAGTCGCCGTCGCGCTTGCTGTCCCATTCGCTCTTGGCCGCATTGTTCAGCAGCAGCGGCTCACAGTGGCTGGTGGTGATGACGATGCCAAACGAATCGCACACCACCTTACTCTCCGGATGGCTGTAGAAGGCACCGGTACACGAATGCATGGCCGGTGCCAGCATGTTGGCTCTGAGGCGAAGCAGTAACTCGCAGACGCGGGCGTATGTCTTCGGCCCGATGTCGCCAAGGTCTTTCTCGTAGTTCTGCGACGACCAGGGCTTCAGCCCCCAGTCCTCGTCGTTGATGAAGATGCCGCGATACCTCACCGTGGGCTCCTGGCTGACGAACCGTGCGTCGTTCCAATACACCTCTGCCTGATGGCCGACAGGCACGTCGGCCCACCAGTACCACGGCGACACACCGATGCGCCGGCTGATCTCGTAGATGCCGTAGATGGTGCCGCGCTTGTCGCTGCCTGCCACCACGAGGCTGCCGTCCACCACGTCGATGACAAACGACTCCCACCGGCCGCAAACCTCTCTCACGTCGAGTTTCTTCTGCCGGATGAGTCTGTCAATAAGGCGGCTCTTGCCAATGGTGCCGATGAGGATTGAACCCTTGTAGGCCGTTCCGCTGCTGACCACAGGGCTGGCCGTACCGCTGCTGACCACAGGACTGGCCGTTCCGCAAACCTTGCGCACATCGTCGCCCAGGTCGCCGGCGGCGCGAACAACGCCCGGCCAGTCCTGCTGGTCTACCACGATGGTTGCCGTCTTGCCGTCCTTGGCAATGCAGAAACGTTGCGCCGTGGCGGCCATGACGGTGATGCTGTCTGTCTTCATGGGCAGCAGTCCTGCCGTGAACAGAAGGAGCAAAAGAAAGCCTTTCTTTTTCATGCTGTTAATATGGTTAATAGGTTATCACCTTCTTTTCATTCGCTATCTGGCTTCATTTTCATTCGCAATCTGGCTGCAAAGGTACAAAAAACAACGTGCAACAATCATAGGATATTGTTGCACGTTGTTTTTTAATTGTCTCAAATTCCGCCTTAGTGGATGTAACGCAGTTCGCGCAGTTCGTGGTCGCCCATGAGCCTGCTTTTGTCCACCTGTGTGCCCACGCCCACGATGCGTCCCTTGCAGGTGTACTGCCAGATGATGTAGTCGCGGTTGTCGGCCAGCACGGGCGGCTCGTCGGCATACATGGCAATCATCAGTTGATAGTCGTTGAGCAGGCCCGCCAGGTGCTTGTTGTAGAAGTTGCGGAAGGTGTAGATAAGGGGTTTCTGATGATAGGCCTCCTCCATCATGCCGAGGAACTTGATGAGCGAGTCGCAGAATTCCACGGTCGACAGTTTGCCCGTGGTCTCAACGTCGAGCATGGGTATGAGGTCTTGTTCTCCCGGCAGGCACTGTTTCTTGAAGTTCTCCAGTTGCAGGGAAAGGTTGGTGGTGGGTCGGAAGAAGTGGTATGAGCCTACTTTCAGCCCGTGGCGGTGGGCCAGGTCTATGTTGCGCTCATACTGTGCGTCGATGCGGTCGCCGCCCTCGGTGGCCTTCAGGTAGACGTACGACTGCTTGGCGTTCTGTCCCACCGTTTCCCAGAACACCTCGCCCTGGTAGTGGCTCATGTCTATGCCATGCACATGGTTGCAGGTGTCCTCGCAGCAGAGGTAGGGGTTCTCGTGGATGGTTGGCGGTTTCTGTGGCACGGCTTTGCGTTTTTTCACCACCCTTGTGGTCCTGGCACGCTTGCGTGTCTTCTTACGTGTCTTGGCGCTGACATCGGCGCAGGCTGCAAAACAGAGTAGGAAGGCAAGGAATATGGTTATTCTTTTCATGATTAGTCTACTTTAATGATTACTTTGATTTTTGAAATGCGGTGGCCGTCCAGTTCTACAATCTCGAAACTGAACTGCCCGTACTCTATGCGCTCGTGCTTCTTGGGGAAGTCGCCCTTCAGTTCGAGCAGCAGGCCTGCCAGCGTGTCGGCATCGCCCTCCACCTCCTCAAACACGTCGTCGTCGAGTTTCAGTATCTTATAGAAGTCTGCGAGCAGCGTCTTGCCCTCGAAGACATAGGTGTTGGCATTGATGCGCACGTAGTTTTTCTCTTCCTCGTCGTATTCGTCGTTGATTTCGCCAACGATTTCCTCAAGAATGTCTTCCAGGGTGATGAGGCCGCTGGTGCCTCCGAACTCGTCGACGACGATGGCGATGTGTACCTTGTTCTCCTGGAAGTCGCGCAGCAGGTCGTCAATCTTCTTGGTCTCTGGCACGAAGTAGGGTGGGCGTATGAGCGACTGCCAGCGGAAGGAGGCGGGCTTGCCGAGGTGGGGCAGTAGGTCTTTGATATAGAGTATGCCTCGCACATGGTCGATGGAATCCTGGTAGACGGGTATGCGCGAGTAGTTGTTCTCTACAATACATCGGATGACGTCGGGGAAGGTGGAGCGGAAGTCCAGGTCTACGATGTCCTGCCTGCTGGTCATCACCTCCTTGGCAGTCTCGTCGCCGAAGCGCACGATGCCTTCGAGCATGTTCTGCTCTTCTTTCAGTTCCTCCTTGTCGGTGAGTTCGAGGGCCTGCTCCAGGTCGTCGACGCTGAGCACGCGGTTTTCCTGTTGCACCACCTTTGACGCCAGTGCGCCCGAGCGTATGAGGATGTTGCTTAGCGGGTAGAAGAGTTTTCCGAGCAGGGTGATGGCCGGTGCAAACATGCGGCATACTGCCAGTGCGTGCTGTCCGCAATAGACCTTGGGCATAATCTCGCCAAAGAGCAAGAGCAGGAAGGTGAGCAAGACCGTGATGACCGCAAACTCCAGCCACTTAGATGTGCCGAAGTCAATGAGTGCCGCAAAGAAATAGTTGCAGAGCATGATGATGGTCACGTTGATAAGGTTGTTGGCTATCAGTATGGTGGCCAGTGTGCGCTCTGAGTCATCGCGCAGTTGTTTGATCTGCTTGTCGGATTTGTTCTTCTCTTCGTCAAGGTCGTTAAGGTCGTTGGGTGAAAGGGAGAAGAACGCAATCTCCGACCCGGAGGCAAATCCTGAAGCCAGGAGCAACAGGGCTGCCAGCGCGGCCGCGAATATTTCACCGAATCCGATGGGGTTGATATGCACCCCTGATAATAAATCTTGGAGATAATCCATTGTCTTTGTGTTAGGGAGGGCTATTCTTCAGGCTTGGCGGATAGCATCTCCATGTTGTCGGCCCATATCTCGGTGACATACTGTCGCTGTCCCTGCTTGTTGTCGTAGGTGGAATAGCGCAGCCGTCCTTCGATATAGAGCCTGTCGCCTTTATGTACATAGCGCTCCACGATCTCTGCCAGGCGCCGCCACAGGATGATGTTGTGCCAGTCGGTACGGTCGGGCACCTGTGTGCCGTTCTGCAGCGTATAGCCTTTCTCTGTCGTGGCAAAACGAAAACGAGCCACAGCCACGCCCTGATCAACATAGCGTACCTCTGGCTCGGTGCCCACATAGCCTATCATCATCACTTTATTCATAGACGGCTCTCAAAACTCTCAACTCTCAACTCTTAACTCTCAACTCTTAACCGGCTTCGCCATTCCCAGATAGCAGAAGTTGAAGTTTTTGCCCTTGGCAGAGGGAAACTGGCTGCGCTCGTCGACGCGCTGTCGCAGGTGCTCCACGATGCGGTTGTAGCAGTCGAGTCCCGACGTGGCCTTGACCTGTGCCACGAAGTGTGTGTCCCGGTACTGGAACTTTCCTGTGCCGGGCACCATGAGCACCCTTTTGAAGTCCATGGTGCCCTCATACCATCCCTCGCGCTCCTCGTTGAGTTTCATCAAGGCGGGAGAGGCAGCACGGTCTCTGCCCCTGTCTTCCGATGAATGTAGGGCACGCTTTTCCTTAAAGTCGAGCATCGTGGCTGCCTCTGTCTTTATAATAATAAAGTACACGCGCGGACGTATCTTATAGCGTTTGGGATAGAGCACGTCGCTGGCTGCATATTCACGTATGTCGGCCTCCAGTTCCGGGTTCATGCCAATCTCGTCGATACTGCTCAGGAAATCAATGGCTTCATCGGCGTTTGATACAAGTATCTCGCTGTCGAAATATCTTAAATACAAATTCATATTTTTATGATGCTTTTCTTTCAATAAAACTGTTCTTAAAAAAATATGCTCAATGTTCAATGCATGCCTCTTAACAAAGCGTGATGCATTAAGCATTGAGCAATTAAAAAAGAGCGGAAAACGGGACTCGGACCCGCGACCCCAACCTTGGCAAGGTTGTGCTCTACCAACTGAGCTATTTCCGCAGTTCTTTAAAAAGAGGTGAAGAGGAGGAGACTCGAACTCCCACGTCGCAATTGACACTACCCCCTCAAAGTAGCGCGTCTACCAATTCCGCCACCTCTCCAACAAATTCTTACACATTGAAAAAAAGAGTGCCCAGAACAGGACTCGAACCTGCACGCCTCGCGGCACACGCACCTGAAACGTGCGCGTCTACCAA
>JAFSYY010000044.1 GCA_017455845.1 Prevotella sp.
GAGAAGCAGCCTGTTGCAGAGAAGCAGCCTGTTGCGGAGAAGGCGGAAACACCCGCAACCTCGACTGCTATGGAGAAGCAGGATGCGGTGGTCTATAAGGTACAGTTCATGGCCAGCGACCGGAAGTTAAAAGCCGGCGACCGCCAGTTCAAGGGTCTGAAAGACGTTGACTGCTATAAGGACGGCAAGATGTGGAAATACACCGTTGGTGCCACCACCGACTTTGCCGAGGCCAAGCGCCTGCGCAAAGAGGTGGCGAAGACCTTTCCACAGGCCTTTATCGTCAACTTCCGCAACGGAGAGCGAGTGGAGAAGTGAGAGATAAGATGTGATAAATAATTCTCAAATTCTCTAATTCTTGATAATAAATAAAGAAGGAATTGATCAAAGATAATGATTATGAAGATATTGACAAATGAGGTAAAGATTGCATTGGCAGCCATTGCCGGTATCGTGATACTGTTTTTCGGGCTGCAGTTTCTGAAAGGGCTGACCATCTTCTCGTCCGACGAGAACTACTACGCCCGCTTCAACGACGTCAGCGGCCTGTCGGCATCCAGTCCGGTGTATGCCAACGGCTACAAGGTCGGCGTGGTGCAGAAGATACTCTACGACTATGCCCGCCCCGACAATATCGTGGCTGTGATAGGCCTCGACAAGGACCTCCACGTGCCCAAGGGTACACGTGCCGAGATTTCCAGCGATCTGCTGGGCAACGTGAAACTCGAACTGAAGTTCGGCCCCAACCCCGTTGACCTGATGGCCAAGGGCGACACTATCGAGGGCGGCATGGCCAGCGGCCTGATGGGAAAGGCAGCCAACATGATACCGCAGATAGAGGTGATGCTGCCTAAACTGGACTCCATCCTCGCCTCGCTCAACACGCTGATGCAGGATCCCGCCATCAAGAACTCGCTGCACAATGTTGACGACATCACGGCCAACCTGAACGCCACGACGAAGGAACTCAACCAACTGACGGCACAGTTGAACCGCCAGATGCCGCAGATGCTGGGCAAGGTCGACGGCGTGCTCACCAATACGGAGGGTATCACACGCCAGTTGAACGACCTCGACATGGCTGCAACGATGCAGAAGGTAGACCGCACGATGGCCAATATAGAGCAGACCACGGCCAAACTGAACAGCAACGAGGGCACCCTCGGCCTGCTGATGCGCGACCCGGGTCTTTACCTGAACCTGAACGCTACGATGCGCAGTGCCGACTCGCTGCTGATAGACCTCCGTCAGCATCCCAAGCGCTACGTCCACTTCTCGGTGTTCGGTAAAAAAGACAAGTAATTTTATTTTTGTCTAAATAAAAAATGGGCTGAAAGGCTCATTTTTTGTTTTGTAAGGCTTTGAAAGATAGTTGGTTTAATTCCTGCAACGCCCTCTTTTGACAAAAAAACGTGAAACATTATAATTGCCGAAAAGATAGTGAGTTACAAGATTTGTACACACAAAAGTAAAAAAAAGATAATTTGGAGGATTCATTTTTTTTTGCGAACTTTGCACTCGCAAACAATGCAAGAATAATCTTGTACTTGAAAAAAAGCGAAGTTTAATACTCTAACGTAAAACGCCTAAGATGCAAAACAATCATAAGGCGCTTTGGGACGACTGCCTCCATCTCATCAGGCAGAACGTCACGGAGCAGACCTTCAAAACGTGGTTCGAGCCCATTGTCTTCGAGTCGTACGACGAAGCGCAGAAGACAGTGCTGGTGCAGGTTCCAAGCCCGTATATCTACGAGTACTTGGAGCAGTACTACGTGCGTCTGATGGCGTGGTCGCTACAGAAGAGTTTCAATGCCAACGTGCGCCTGACCTACCGTCTGGTTACCGACAAGGAGAACAAGAAGGAACAGCAGTGGGAGAGCGACGGCCCCAGCGACATTGACGCCCCGCAGCCTACCACCCGTGGCAACAAGTCGCCCACCGTGCTCGATGCTGCCATGCCCCAGGACCTGAATCCGCAACTCGACCCTAAGAAGGACTTCGAGCATTTCATCGAGGGCGACTCCAACAAACTGCCCCGCACCGTAGGCCTCTCCATTGCCGAGCATCCGGGCAAGTCGACCTTCAACCCCTTCTTCGTCTTCGGGCCGTCGGGCTGTGGCAAGACCCATCTGATCAATGCCATCGGCGTGCAGTGCAAGACGATGTACCCGAAGAAACGTGTGCTCTATGTCTCGGCCCGCCTGTTCCAGGTGCAGTACACCGACTCCGTGCGCCAGAACACCACCAACGACTTTATCAACTTCTATCAGACCATCGACGTGCTGATAGTCGACGACATCCAGGAATGGGTCAGTTCACCCAGGACACTCGACACCTTCTTCCATATCTTCGACCATCTGTTCCGCCTGGGCAAACAGATTATCCTTGCCAGCGACCGCCCGCCGGTAGACCTCGCCGGTGTGAAAGAGCGTCTGCTCACCCGTTTCTCCTGCGGTCTCATTGCCGAACTGGAGAAGCCCAACGTGCAACTCTGCATCGACATCCTGGAGTCTAAGTGCCGCCGCGACGGTCTGAAGATTCCCGCCGAGGTCATCCAGTTCATTGCCAACACTGCCAACGGGTCGGTACGCGACCTGGAGGGTGTGCTCAACTCGCTGATGGCCTATAGCATCGTCTATAACACCAAGATAGACATGCACCTGGCCGAGCGCGTCATCAAACGTGCCGTGAAGGTGGACAACCACCCGCTCACCATCGACGACATCCTGGAGAAGGTGTGCCAGCATTTCGGCGTCACCCAGCAGCAGGTGGTCAGCAAGAGTCGCAAGCGCGACTACGTGCAGGTGCGCCAGGTGTCTATGTACCTGGCCCAGAAATACACCAAGATGCCAGCCTCACGCATCGGGCAACTCATTGGCGGCCGCGACCACTCCACCGTGATCCACAGTTGTGCCACCATCGAGAAGCGCCTGAAGGTTGACAAAGCCTTTGTCAACGAGTTGAACAGCATAGAGAACTCGTTTAAGTTGAAAAGGTAAAAAATCACGCCATTTGTTTTTTTTAACAGAATAAAGTACGGAGTCTTTCAAAGATTCCGTATCTTTGTATCTGAATTAATCTTCCAAAAAAATCTATGCACCTAAAACGTATATTCGGACTACTATTCATTGCACTGACAACCTTTGCCAGTGCCGCCAAGACTGGCGTGGCAGATAAGTCTGCACCCGAATATATAACCCTCAGAGATTCTACCTATAATGCTTTCAACGAAGGCGACAGCACACGTTTCTTCCAGCACATCGCTCGCTTCGAGGAATACCTGCTGGCGCAGGGCGACCTGCATGCCTACTATACCCAGCGCTGCAACGAGATTGTGTTCATGCTGAACAAGAAAAGCATCTTCGAAGCCTATAAACTCGGAAGGACGCTGTCGCAGGAACTGCGCGAGCGCAAACTGGACAGCGAACTCTATATGGCCTATAACATGCTGGGGCATATCAACAAATATTGCGGCAACAAGGCCATGGCACGCAAATGCTTCCACGAGGTGCTCAGGCGCATGGAGGAGGAAGGCTACTACGAGAGTATGCCGCCCATCTATATGAACCTGGTAAACCTGGAAATCGACGACAACCCCGAGGAAGCCCACCGGCTGCTGGAAAGGGCGGCACAGGTGGCCGACTCAGTAGGTCGCAGCCGCATAGACATCGACACCTACCGTACCATCCAAGCCTTCAAGACCGGCGACAAAGAGACCTTCGAGGCCGGCTACCGGCAGTACATAGACAGCGTGGCCGCAGGGCATACCTCAGTACATGGCGGGGAGTTGGAGGCGTTCCATCTGCTCAGTCAGGGTCGAGTGGACGATGCCGTGAAGAAAATCATCTCACGCTATGGCGAGAGCGAGAGTTACGGCTACCTCTCCTTCATCTATGAATATGTAGGCGACTGGCATAAGGCCTACGAGACGAAGAAGAAAGAGATGGCGGTGTCTGACTCTATTTCCAGTGTCATCCTCAGCAACAGCATGCAGGGCCTCCGCGACGAGTTGCAAGTCTACGACGCCGAGCGCCGTGCTGCCCGCCAGCAGATATACATGCTTATAGCCATCGCCATAGGCCTGCTGGTCATCGTGGCGGCACTGATAACCTTCTCTGTCATCCGCCGCCGCCATTATGCACAGTTGCGCGAAGCCCGCGACCGTGCACTCGAGGCCGACCGCATGAAGACGGCCTTCATCCGCAACATCAGTCATGAGATACGCACGCCCCTGAATATCATCAGCGGGTTTACGCAGGTCCTGGCCTCCGAGTCGGGGAACGAGCCGATGTCGCCCAAGGAACATAAAGACATTACGGACACGATGATCCAGAACACCAACATGATTACCTCGCTGGTCGACGAACTGCTCGACCTCTCGATCATCGACTCCACCAGCAACCTGGGGCGCAACGACGTGGTGAAGTGTAACGACCTGTGCCGCCAGGTGGTCGATGCCGTCAGGCCCCAGGTCAAGAAAGGCGTGGAGATGTCGGTGCGCTCGGAGGTCGACGACGACTATCAGTTGATGACCAACCGTGCCGTCCTGCGAAAGATACTACAGCCGCTGCTCGACAATGCCATCAAGAATACCGACGAGGGCTTTATACGCATCAGCATCCGCAAACTGCCTGCCGCCATGGCTTTCGACGTGGAGGACTCTGGCTGCGGCATACCGTCCTCGGAGGCCGACCGTATCTTCGGACGCTTCGAGAAACTCGACGACTTCAAGGCCGGCCTGGGACTGGGTCTGCCCCTGGCACGCACGCTGGCACAGCGTCTGGGCGGCACACTGAAACTAGACACAAACTATATTGGCGGTGCACGCTTTGTGGTGCAACTGCCGCTAACGTAATGAAAAATTCAATCATTTTAATATTAAAAATTTGAGATTATGCATTATGCATTAAGCATTATGCATGATGCATTACGTATTATGCATTATGCATTAATTATTCTTTTTGCTCTCCCCATGTCTGCCGGTGGCATTGACGATATCCGCAAGGCCTTGGAGACCTCGTCGGCAGAACAGGTACAGGAGAAAGTGTTCGTACATACCGACAACCAGTGCTATTTCGTGGGCGATACCCTTTGGTATAAGGCATACGTGGTGAGGGCAGATAACCTGCAGCCCACAGACATGAGCCGCATCCTGTACGTGGAACTGCTGTCGCCCGACGGTCTGCTGGTGGAGCGACAGCACATCATCGTCAGCCAGAAAGGGTTCACCTGCGGCCAGTTTGTGTTGAAAGACTCGCTCTATTCCGGCTATTATGAACTGAGAGCCTATACGCGGTGGATGCTCAACTTCAACGTGCGCCATCACCGCTACCGCAGGGATGAGACATGGTGGTTCTACAACAAGCAGATGGCCGCCGACTATTTCCGCGTATGGGACGGCCTCTATTCGCGGGTCTTCCCCGTCTACAGCAAGCCCGACGAGGCCGGCGACTATGACGTGCGCCGCATGTACCAGCGACCGAAGACACGTATTCCCCGCCAGAAGAAAGACGACCTCGTGGTGACCTTCTACCCCGAGGGCGGCCACCTGATACAAGGTGTGCAGAACCATGTGGCCTTCGAGTGTGCCGACCAGCATGGCGAGGCCGCCAATATCAAGGGCACGGTGACGGCCGACGGCATGGCCGACATCCCCATCAAGGCGGAATATATGGGGCGCGGCTCGTTTGTGGTGACACCCACCGACAAACGGCTCAAAGCCCAGTTCACCTTCCGTGGCAAGGACTACAGCGTCGCGCTGCCAAAGGCGGAAGAGCAGGGCATCGCCATCCACCTGGACGGCAGTCAGTTGACGGTCAATGCCGTCGGACTGCCGCAGGACAAGGAGTACGCCCTCTCCATCCTCTGCCGCGGCTCCCTTCAGCACTTCGAGAAACTCTCAACCCTCCGCTCGGCCGAAGAACGCTTGCTACCAACGGGACGCAAGAATTCTCAATTCTCAATTCCCAATTCTCAATTCTCAACCCTCCCAACCGGCGTCAACAACCTGACCATCTTCGACAGCGACGGACGCATCTGGGCCGACAGACTCTTCTTTGTCAACAACCACGACAGGGACGACGACCTCATCACCACCACCGCCGACCCCACACATACCTGGCAGCCCTACGAGAAGATAGAGGTGCCCGTGCAACTGTCCAGGACGTCAGAGCCTACCGTGTTCTCGCTATCCATACGCGACACCAATACCGACGAGCCGACCTACAACGACGGCAATATCATGACCGACCTGCTGCTCTCCAGCGAACTCAAGGGCTTCATTGCCCGGCCGGCCTATTATTTCGAGAGCGACGACGAGCAGCACCGCCGTCATCTGGACCTGCTGATGATGGTGCAGGGCTGGCGCAAGTACAAATGGGAGGAACTCAACGACACCGCCCGACAGATGCGCTACCAGCCTGAGACGACCATCACCGTGGAAGGCAACGTGTACAAGATGCTGGGGCTCAACGATGTAGAGCCCGACGAGATAAGCAGTTGGCAGGACGGCGTGGGCATGATTGCCCATCGGAACGCCCAGCAGGAGGATGCCGAGGATTCTTTCAGCGAGTCAGGCGACAGCGGCGATACGGCCAGCGAGACCACTGCCGCCGACACCTGGACGGCATCCGACATTGAGTACGGCTCACTGGGCAGTGCCAACGACTTCCTGGGCGTGAACCACGGCAACCTGAAGCATGAGGTGCTCGTTGAAGCGGAGATCGCTGTCGCAGGACAGGTTGCCGGCTCGGTGCAGAAGACTCAGAACGGCGGCCATTTCCTGTTCGAGATACCACCCTTCTACGGCAATGCCTACCTGAACATGAAAGCCTATAAGGAGACCGACTCCATCAAGAAGAGCATGGCCTCGCGCAAGGACGTGAAGATCCTCGACGAGGATGCCTATCCCGACTACTACGTCAAGCGCGAACTCTTCTGGCCGATGTACACCCACGACTATACCTACTACGAGAAACACCAGCCCGACTACGACGAGGAGATGCTCATCGACACCCTCTCCGACCTCTCGATGGAGAATGATGTGCACCAGTTGCAGAACGTCAACGTGAAAGGCCGCCGCCGTGGGCGCCGGGCCATCGACTGGAAGAAGCCGGCCTTCGTGATGGATGCCTACGACATGTACAACGAGATTACCGACCGCGGCCTCTCATACGGCAAACTCGACATGCGCCAGTTCCCCGTGCAGATATGCAAGTATCTCTATGGCAACATGAACCGATACACGTCGTTCAACGTAGACGCACGCATCGACGGAGCCACCTACTACCGTAACTACTCACCCCTGTCGGCCCACGCATCCGAGGCAGAGCAGGCCGGCCTCTACCGTGCCAACCGCACGTCGCAGTACCTCTACAAGAACCTGAAACTGAAACGCCTGCAGGACATCCGCGTGTTCAGCGACTACGAGCCGCGCACGGAAGACTCCACGATGGTGGAGAGTTACTATTCGGCCGATGCCACGGTAGAGATGGCCACCATCCCCGACGACGGTGTGCAGCCCACCTTCCGCGACCGCCATATCGTGTTCCACGGCATCAATGCCGCCGAAGCGTTCTACCAGCCCGACTATAGCAGCCGGGAGGTAGGCGCCACCCCACCCGACTACCGGCGCACGCTCTACTGGAATCCCAATGCCGTATGCGACGAGCAGGGCCGTTTCACCGCCACCTTTTATAATAATGGTAAGCAGACGCGCATACGAATAACCGCCGCCGGGGTTACCGGCGACGGTCGTTTGCTACATCATTAACGGTGGCTTTTCTTCTTGCCCGACTACTTGCCCGACAGCACCTTGCGACTCTGTCTGACACCGTTCGCATCGACATATTGCTCGATAACGATACCACGGTGGTGAGCGTCTGACAGACGACGGCCAGACAGGTCGTAACTGTTTGTCCTTAACGGCTTGCTGTTCTCTATCTCACAGACGCCCTCGGTCTCTGCACCAACAAACTGCCAGGCATCAACAAAGACATTGTCGGCGGCGGTGACTACGAAGAAGATATTGTTTTTCGTGCCGCTGAACTTGGTGGCGTCAAGCGTGACGACGTGATCCTCCATGTCTGTCGACGCAAATTCGATGGTGGCCATGGGGCGTGCTGCCCGGCTGGTGCGTATCTCCATCGTGCCCGTTCCCTTGGCACGCAGCATGAACTTGACAGCACCCGCCGTCCCGAAGTCCACGTGGCGCACGTTTATCCACGAGCCTTCCTTCATGCTCACCTGCATGTTCTCAGAGACATCGTTGCCCAGTCTGCTCACCTTGGTATTCTTCTTGATATTGGTGAAGTCCTCGTATTCCACGCCGCCACAACTGGCCATGGTCTCGGCCTGCTGCAGTTCGTAGGGGTTGAGGTATTTGATGGGGTTGGCACCAGCAATGCTTGTCGTTACTTTGCTGATAGTCTGTGTACCCTCGTTCACCGCGGCCTTATTGATGCAGATGGAACGGAAGATGCCGCAATCGCTGTCAATGACACCAGCGTTTCTCCAACTCTCCATCAGGGGAGCAGCGTGATAGATGTGATAGTAACTGCCCTGGAACTTCTGCAGGTGAGAGTGGTTGTTGTTCGTACCCATGCCGGGATGAGGGCCGTAGACACCTTTGTAGACCCAGGAGTTGGGATTCATCGGGTCGTCGGAAACCATATAGCACATCGTGCAGGCATCGGGCCTGGAGACGCTGATGCCATGCTCAGCCTTGTAGGTGTTCCATTCGGCATCTGAGCGTTGTGCCCAGTTCGAGCAATAGGTATATACATACTTGCCGCCGATGACGTTCAGTTCGTTGGCCTCGAAGTGATAGGGTGCCGGAATAACGGCAGCCGTGCCGTCGACTTCAGTCATCGAGGGCTTCAACTTCACGATACGTGCGGCATTGGGCATCATCGTGCTCGGGCCAAGGCCGCCGAAGGAGATCCAGCCTACGCCGTTGTCATCGATCACTACGCCCGGGTCGAAATTGGCATTGGTTCCCATCGCATTTGCCCCCGGGGTGTCATAATGGATCATCAACTTGTTGTTTGGCGACTTCCAGGGGCCGGTCGGTGAATTGGCTTTCAGCACACCCACGCCATGGCTGCTGTTGCAGAAATAAAGGAAGAACTCCTCCGTGCCGTCCTCCGTTGTACGCCAGGTTACCGACGGTGCCCACGAGACGCCAAAGCCTTGGTACCAGGGATTGGTCACCCATGTGGCGCAGAGCCTGGTAGCATCGATGGTGCCATGGAAGGTCCAGTTCACCATATCGTCGGTGGAGAACAGCACAAGCGACTTGATCTCCCCGTAACTGTTCTCGCCTTTCTTGCCGTTCTTGATGAACTGCTGGTGGTCGTTGGAGCCATAGACATACAGGCGTCCGTTGTACTCAAGAGCGGTAGGGTCGGCACAGAAGATGTTGGCACTGATGGGATTATTGTTACTTGTTCCCTTATAGTCGGGGGCCACGGTCTGTGCATTCATTGGAAAGCATATCGCCGTCATGGCGACACTCAGTAATAGTTTCTTGTTCATAAGTAATATTAAATGGTTTTATGTTCTGGCTGCAAAGGTACAAAAAGTTAAGAGCAAAACAAAATAAAAAGCAAATAAAAACATATTTTTCCGTATTATGCGGCTGTCATACGGTTGCCATGCGGCTGCCATGCGGCTTACTGCCGACTAATTTCCAACGATAACGCCCCGGAAGTTGCTACAACTTTCGGGGCGTTTTCTTTTGAGTTATGTGGCAATACAGCGGCAATGCGGCATCAGTGGCATACAGCGGCATCAGCGGCTATACGGCTATGCGGCATCGATAGCCTTGATCTTCTCCTTGACCAGTTGCATGTCGTCCTTGAGTTTCTGGATCTTGCGGTTCATCTCCTCAATGAGGCTGTTGCCCTTCTTGCTGCTGGCGGTAAGGAAGCCCAGGTTGTTCTCGTAGGTCTGGATTTCCTGCTTCAGCGTGTCGTACTGGCGCATGAGTCGCTGACGCTCGTTGTCCAGTGCACCCTCGCCGCGCTCTGCCACCTGCTTGAGGTTGTCCTTGAACTTGTTGAGGCGCTTCTTGGCTACGCTGATATTCAGTTCCTTGTAGAGTTTGTCGAGCACGGCATGATACTCCTCGTAGAGTTTGTCCTTCTCCTTATAGGGCACATGGCCGATGGCGTTGTATTCCTCTACCAGTTTCTGCACCTTTTCCTGCAGGCCTTCGCCAGCCTCCTCGCCGCCTTCAGCCTCACCGCTGGGCGTGGCAACAGCCTTCAGGCGCTCAATAACGTCGCGCTTCTTCTCCAGGTTCTGGTGCTCCTCGCTGCGCTGGCCGGCACCGGCGGCATTGCGGGCCTCGAAGAACTTGTTGCAGGCGCCGAGGAACTCCTCCCACAACTGGTCGCCCAGTTTCTTGGGCACCACGCCGATAGTTTTCCATTCCTTCTGCAGGGCGATGAGTTTATCGCTCGTCGAGCGCCACTCGGTGCTGTCTTGCAGGGCCTTGGCCTTCTCTATCAGGGCCCGTTTCTTGTCGGCGTTCTCCTTGAAGTTGTCTTTCAGCGTCTTGAAGTATTCGGCCTTGCGGGCAAAGAAATCGTCGCAGGCGGCACGGAAACGCTCAAAGATCTTCACGTTCATCTTCTGCGGTGCAAAGCCGATGGTCTTCCATTCCTGCTGGATGGCAATGATTTCCTGGGTATGACGCTCCCAGTCGCCGCTGCCTTTGTTCTCCTCGCCGTTGATGGCTTCCACCTTCTCGCAGAGGGCGGTCTTCTTCTGCAGGTTCTCTTCCTCGCGTGCACGCAAGTCCTCGAAATGCTGCTGGTGGCGCTTGGTCACCACGGTCGAGGCAGCCTTGAAGCGCTGCCATATCTCCTCGCGCAGTTCCTTGCTCACCGGGCCTATCTCACGGTATTCCTGATGCAGTTGCTGCAACTGGTGGAAGGCGCTGATAACATCCTCTTCGTCGGCCAGTTTCTCGGCAGACTCGCAGAGGCGCGTCTTGGCTTCGAGGTTCTTCTTGAAGTCCAGTTCGCGGGCTTCGCTGTTGAGTTTCAGCAGGTCGTAGAACTGCTCCACATACAACTGGTAGTTGCGCCACAGTTCGTTGGCACTCTCGGCGGGAACGGCCTTGATGTCGCGCCACTCCTGCTGCAGGGCCTTGAACTCCTGATAGGTCTTGCTGGCCTCTTCCGGCGATGTCACCATGGACTTTATCTTTTCAATGATGGCCTGCTTCTTCTTCAGATTCTCCTCTTTCTCGGCTTCCTGTTCGCGGAACAGTTGCTGGCGGCGCTCCTTGATGACACCCATCTCGGCCTTGAAGACCTCTTCGTCTTCGTCGGGCGTTACCTGATAAGTCTCGGGGTCGCCTCCGCCATCGATATACGCCTTCAGTTTTGCCTCGCGCTCGGCAATGTGCAACTTGTAGAACGCCGTCTTCAGGTATTCCACTTCGTCCTTTTGCGGTGTCTCTTCGCCATGGGCTATTTCCTTGACGCGCTCCAGCACTTCCTGCTTGGTTTCATAGACCTTTCGGGGTGCCTCTTCTTCCGCATTGGTTTCAACTTCAGGAGCCGCAGCCTCCTGGATAACTTCTTCCTGTTTCCCCGTTTCGAGGATGTTTTCTTGAGAGTCCATCATTTAACTTTTAGTTACTGATTCGATTAGTACATACAAATTTGGGGTCAAAGGTACTAAAAAAAGTGAAAAGTGGAAAATGAAAAGCAAAAAATTTGCTCTTACTATACAAAAATTAACGATTCGGCATGAAAGGCATGGACTGTGCCAGTTGCATCAGGCTGTCGGCCATGATGCTGTTGGCATCGTCTTTGCCGTAGATGGCATCGTAGACAGATGTCAGTCCTTCGCGGCCGCCGCCGTTTTTCAGCACGTGTACCAGGCAGAGGTATTGCAGGCCGACGCTCTCTGAGAGGATGTCGAGGTCGGTGACGGCCAGTTGCGAGAGCACCAGTTGGTAGGCATCCTCGCTGTTCTCGTCGATGAAGCGCTGCACATCGCCCAGCGTCTCCAGTTTAAACGACTCAAGCACTGGTAGAAACGTCATGAGCGAGGTGGGGAAGATCTCGGCCTGGTTGACGGCCGCGATACGCTGGTTGAGGCGCTCGAAGGGATGCGTCGTAAGGAAACTGCGGAAGGAGTCGCCCGACAGCACCACCTCGTCCAACTGTCCGCTCTTCACCAGCGACTGTATCTGCCGCCGGTAGTCGTTGAGCACCGTGCGCAGCCGGCTGAACTCGTCGTCGGCCAGTTCGAGCATGCCTGCCAGCCTGCTGAACTGCCGCTTGTATTCGGGCGGCATCTTCACCTCGCCCTTGTAGCCGATGTCGTGCTCTATGGTCGACCACACATGCTGCAAGGCCGTGCGCATCTGCAGTTCAAAGCGGATCTCACTCCCGGGCAGGCGGCATATATAGTGGAGCGAGAGATAGCCGAAACTGTTCAGGCTGTACTGCTTGCGTTTGTCCACGCTCTCGTTCCAGTCTACATCGAAGAGGCGCTTGGCAATGGCCGCCACCTTGTCTACCTCGTCGGTATAGAAGGTGATGACGCGCAGGCCCACGAGGTCGGTGATGTCGTAGATACTCTTGTATTTCGCACCCTTGCGCTCCAGTTTGCCGGCCAGCGAGTGCGCTGTCTTTACACGGTGCTCAATGGCGGTGACATAGATGCCTTGCTCTTTTAGTGCGCGGCATAGCATGTCGTAGGCTGTCTGCTCCAGTTGCTCCAGTTCGGGCTTCAGTTCCTGGAACTGCATCATCAGCATCTCGCCGTGCGGGTCAAGTTTTACTTCCTTCATATTGTTTCTTCTGTTGTCTTCCCCTCCCAAGGAAGGGGCAGGGCTGGGGTTTCTGAATCACCATGCAAAGGTACAACATTTTTTGGGTTCTGCAAAATTTTGTCGTAGTAATGCATTCGTTTTTGAGGTAAGTACAAGATTTTGTACGACCGAGGCTTGGTCATTGCATGACCGAGAACTGGTCATCGTGCGACCGAGGCTTGGTCATCGTGTGACCGAGGCTTGGTCATCGTGTGACCGAGGCTTGGTCACCGTGTGACCGAGGCTTGGTCACCGTGTGACCAAATAGTGGTCGCCGTTTTGGTCAAACCTAAAAAAAGCCCGCCGTCCGCTCTCGTGGTCGGACAGCAGGCTCTCTGCAGACTTCCATAGTAGAAGGTTGTCGCAGACCTGAATGCGAATGTTTGTCTCGTTGTTGGCATGCAAGAGACTCCATGTCGTGGGATCTCGGTGCAAATATATAAAGTTTTTTCTAAACTTCAAAATTATATGTTAAGTTAAGGCAAAACTTTAAGCATTATTTGCGAAGGGTAGGCAAAGTTTAACAAATGTTTGCAAAGTGAAAACAAAACTTAACTTTTACAGGAATATAGCCGTAGTTTCAGATTAGTTTCGTATCTTTGCAGCAAAACAACTATTCTTATATGGCAGATATAGACCTAAAGAGAGCCATCAAGGCTCAGGGTTTTACCCTTGATAGCGTGGCACAGGAGATGGGTGTCACGAAGTCGGCCATGTCACAACTGGTAAACGGCAACCCCACGCTATCGAAGTTGCAGGAGATAGCGCAAGTGCTTGGCATACCCGTGGCCGAACTGCTTCGCTTCGAGAGCAACGGTTCGAGCCATGCCCGCCTGACCTGTCCACACTGCGGGCGCGAGATTGAATTGGAGGTTAAATGTAATAAGGTATAGAACATGACACAAGAAGAGAAATGGCAACAGCAATTTGAGCAGATGATGGCATTTATGGAAACGAACCGCCGCCGTCCGTCCAAGCACAGGCTTGAAGAGCACGACATGCTCAACTGGTTCAAGGCAACCAAAAAGCGCATTGTAAAAGGAGAACTGCCAGAAGAAAGACTGAAGAAGTTCACAGTACTCCTTGAAGTGGCTAACCAGTACCGACGACTGAACCAATATAAATAGCGCAACAAGACAAAGGAAAACCGGTTTTCTATTCATTTCGTGGCAATTTATGAAAGTTTTTATCCCGACTGGCCAATAATTCGAGAATTTTATCTAATTTTGCACCCGTGATTGAGAATCTGATAACATCGTTGCCCATGCAGGTGTGTGTGTTCTGGTCGGTCATCACGGCACTCGACTGGTACGAACGGCGCACCGGCGACAAGGCGTTGCTGCTGCTTTTCTCGCTGGCCGCCTCCCTGCTTTATCTGGGTCATTATGTGTTTTTCTGCCATGCCGACTCGATGATTCCTGTCACCGACGCCCTCTACAGCCTCACCAACCTGGCCGTTTATCCGTTATACTACCTCTATATATCGGAAGTGACCGACGCCGTAGGCCACCGTTTCCGCAAACTGCTCATCCTGCTGCCTGCCGTGCTGATAGGCCTTGCCGTCGGCATCCTCTATGCACTGATGGATGAGGGGCAGGTCGAGGAGTTTGTAAATGACTACCTATATCGCAGCACACATGCCCCCCTGCACGGGCTCCCATGGGCCCAGGCCCTGGTCCACAACATGGGAAAGGTGATCTTTGCCCTGCAGATACCCCCTATCCTGGTGATGGGCCTGCGGCGCATCAAGCGCTTCAACAGCAGCATTGATGCCTTTTATGCCGATACGGAAAACAAGAAGATGCACACCATCAGAACCATTCTGGTGCTCTTTGTCGTCATCTCCTTCTGCTCGTTCTTGGCCAACATTATCGGGCGACAGTATTTCGCAGGTTCCATTTGGCTGCTGTGCCTGCCGTCTGTCTTGTTTTCGGCCTTGCTTTTTGCCCTGGAGTATGCCGGCCACAGGCAGAAATTCAACATCCTTGACCTGCGGCGGGAACAGGGCGGGATGCTTGGCATCGAGACCGCTGGCACGAGCGGCAAGGAAGAGGAAACAAAGGAAAGGGAAGAGGCTAAGGAAAAAGAGGCAGAGACAGAGGCACATGCCACAGACAAGATCGATGTGCTGTGCCAGAACATCAGCCAGGTGATGGAAAGCGAGCAGATGTTCAAGAAGCCAGACCTGAAACTCAGCGACATTGCCATGCGGATGAACACCAACCGCGACTATGTCTATCAGGCCATCAACGGGCGCATGGGCATCTCGTTTGCCGAGTATATCAACCGCCAGCGCATAGACTATGCCGCCAGGTTGCTGACACAGCAGCCCGACATGCCGCTGGGCGACGTGGCCCTGCATGCAGGCTACACCAGCACCGCCTCGTTCTACCGCAATTTCAGGCTCTATAAGAACTGTACGCCCGCCGATTGGCGACATCAAAGAAGAGAGTGAAGAAGAGAGTCAGACATATTGTCATCGCAATGATGGTGGCAGCAGTGGCCTTGGGCGCCTTGCCGCTGCTCATCTACCTGCCGCCAGTACAGAACTGGCTGGTGAGGCAGGCATCGGCCATCGCCTCCGAACAGACGGGTCTGGACATCCAGATAGCGCAAGTACATCTGGGCTTCCCGCTGGACCTCTGTGCCGACGGCATCCTGGTAAAGCAGGAAGGCGACACCGTGGCCAGCATCGGGCGGGCCGTGGTCGATGTGAGCATGCTGCCGCTGCTTGCCGGTGACGTGAAGGTCGATGCCTTGGAAGTCCATACGGCGCAGGTCAACACCCTCGACCTGATTTCCGACGTACAGGTGAAAGGCACGCTGGGCAAGATTCTGGTGAACCCCAGCGACATCCATCTGGCATTAGGGCGCATCAGCCTGGGGGCCGCCGCCCTGCACGATGCCGACATCACCGTGCTGCTCAGCGATACGGCGGCCGTCGATACCACCGACACGCCGCCGGCGTTCAGCCGCATAGACATCGAGAGCATCGCCATCCACAACTCCCAGGTGTCTGTCCACCTGCCCGGCGACTCCATGCTGATAGGCGTGGGAGGCGCATTGCTGCAGGCCAGCGGGGGCAGCATCAACCTGACCGACAGCCGCTACGAGGTAGGTCAGTTCGTGTGGGAGAAGGGAAACTTCATGTTTGACCTGCCCTTCGAGCCGCGACAGCCTGCAAGTCTGCTGGACTACAGCCATATCAACCTGACCGGCATCGACTGGACCATCGACTCGCTGCTCTACGCCGACCCGCTCATCAAACTGCACATACGCCAGGCCGCGATGAAAGAAGCCTGCGGACTGCACATCGCCCAACTGCAGGGACCCGTCGTCGTCGACGACAAAGGCATCCGACTGTCGGCCCTCACCCTGCGCACACCTTATTCATATATATATACAACTGCCGACGTGGACTTCAGCGTGGCCGACTCCATCAGTCCGGGACAGATGGACGTCGCGCTGGATGCACAGGTGGGCAAGCAGGACATCGCCTTCTTCTACAATGGCTTTGACCTACATCAGTTACCCGAATGGCCGCTGTCGCTGAAGGGAAAGGTGCAGGGCAACACCCGGCATGCCTCGTTTCTTATCTCGCAACTGTCGTGGCCAACGGTCGTACAGGCGGAAGGCAGCGGCACGCTGGACAACCTGACAGACACCAACCGGCTGAAGGCACAACTCAACATGGACCTGCAGACCTATAACCTGCTGCCGCTGCTCAGTGCCTTCGAGATACCCACCGACATCACCATACCCCACGGCCTGACCCTCGACGGCAC
>JAFSYY010000006.1 GCA_017455845.1 Prevotella sp.
GAAAATTACGCTTTTTTGAGAGAAATCCTAGTCGAATATTAACACTTGGTCGATATGTACTTCAATACCAACGGTAAACGCGACGGTCTTACCGCCACCCAGATGGATATCAAGTGCGACGGCCTGTCGTTCGACATCCTGGAGAAGGCTCTGATGCAGGCCAAGGCTGGTCGTGAGCATATCCTCAACTGCCTCACCGACACCATCGCCGAGCCCCGTGCCGAGTTCAAGCCTCAGGTGCCCCGCATCGTACAGATCGAGATTCCTAAGGAGTTCATCGGTGCTGTCATCGGCCCTGGCGGAAAGATTATCCAGCAGATGCAGGAAGACACCAACACCACCATCACCATCGACGAGACCGACGGCGTGGGCAAGGTGCAGGTCAGCGGTCCCGACAAGGAGAGCATCGAGGCTGCCCTGGCCAAGATCCGTGCCATCGTGGCTATCCCCGAGGTGGGCGAGATCTACGACGGCGTGGTGCGCAGCATCATGCCTTACGGCTGCTTCGTTGAGATTATGCCGGGCAAGGATGGTCTGCTCCATATCTCTGAGATTGACTGGAAGCGCCTCGAGACCGTCGAGGAGGCCGGCATCAAGGAGGGCGACCATATACAGGTGAAACTCCTTGAGATCGACCCGAAGACCGGTAAGTATAAACTCTCCCACCGCGTGCTCATCGAGAAGCCCGAGGGTTATGTAGAGCGTCCCGCCCGTGGCGAGCGCCGTGAGCGTCCGGAGCGTGGAGAGCGTCGCGACCGTGGCGAGCGTGGTGAGCGCCGCGACCGTCCCGAGCGTCGTGACCGTGGCGACCGTCCGCGTCCCGAGCGTGGCGAGCGTCGCGACCGTCCGCACACCGAGCAGCCTGAGGGCGAGCCCTATCGCGACCCTGCCGAGAGCCGTGAGCCGCGCGACTTCAGCGATGCACTGGACCACATGGACTTTTAAGGTTGAAGATTGAAAATTGAAGATTGAAGATTGAAAATTGAAGATCTAAGCCGATAAATTGTTTTTATCTGTTTTTCTGGTTTTTATCTGTTTTTTAAAGTGACGCCTTAGCGTATATCATCCATTCCGCTACGCTGTTGCTTAGAAAAACAGGAAAAGACAAGAAAAACAGATAAAAACTTTTTAGCCTGCATTATTCATGGATTTTGTCTTTTCCCTTCTTCTGTGCCAAATCATACAAAACTACATTTTTCCTGCTTTTTCCTTTGCCGTTTTCAAAACTTTTCGTATCTTTGCCGTGAGATTATAAAATACGTCTCACACTAGGTGGTCCCCACGTGACAATAATTAACAAAAAAACGATGCCCAAGATCTGTTGTACATCACTGCCAAAGTCATCTGGAACTTTCTGTTCTGGAATACGGACTACCATGAGAACCGTGTGCATGTCCATGTTGGCAAGCGGAGTACGGAGCATCTTTGTAAGATATGGCTGGAGCCCGTGGTGGAACTGGCAGACAAGGGGGACCTGACCGATGCGCAAGTGAAGCAGGTTCTTGAAATTGTCATAGAATACCGCGAACGTATGCTTCGTCAGTGGGAGCAGTTCAAGCAGGGTCGGCCAATTAGAATTATCAAAGTAAGGAAAACAAAATGATAGCGTATGTATAAGACAGAAGGATACTGGAACGTGAAGCCGAGAATCAGGCGGCTGTCGTTCCCTCGCAGAGGTAAGTTTCAGGTTGACCTGCACGACGGGCGTTCCATCGTAATGCCTGTTTCAGCATTCCCCTCGTTGAAGCGTGTTCCTGTGAAGGAGCGTGAGCACTGGTATCTGATGGGGGGTGGAGTTACTTGGGATTCCTGCCCAGAGGTCATCCATATAGAGCAGATTCTGGGTAACTTCCAGAACTATGCCCATGAGCCTGAGGCAGTCGCATCTGATACAGAACCATAGGTTTGAACGTAGGGAGCCAAAGAAAAACAATACAGAGTTACGATGACAGAAATCAGCAGGCTCAAACGTATCGATTGGGCACTCAAACACGTCAAAAGCCACTACGACGTACTGAAAATACGGGAAGACTTTCCCATCCTGCAGCGCGAGATCTACGGACGACCGCTCGTTTACCTCGACAACGCCGCCACGACACAGAAGCCGCTGTGCGTGCTGGATGCCATGCGCGAAGAGTACCTGAATGTGAATGCCAACGTACACCGTGGCGTGCACTACCTGAGCCAGCAGGCCACCGACCTGCACGAGGCTGCACGCGAGACGGTGAGGGCCTTTATCAATGCCCGCAAGACGGAGGAGGTGGTCTTTACACGCGGCACCACCGAGGCCATCAACCTGGTGGCGCAGACCTTCTGTGAGTCGCAGATGAAGGAAGGCGACGAGGTGCTGGTGACGGACATGGAGCACCATTCGAACATCGTGCCGTGGCAGTTGCAGGCACAGAAGAGGGGCATCGTGGTGAGGCACCTGCCCATAACAGACCAGGGTGAGTTAGACCTGTCGCTGCTCGCCACACACCTCTCACCTCGCACCAAGTTGGTAAGCGTGGCTCATGTGAGCAACGTGCTGGGAACGGTAAACCCAGTGAAGGACATCGTGAGGACAGCCCACGAACGGGGCATCCCCGTCATGGTGGACGCTGCACAGAGCGCGCCCCACATGTCTCTCGACGTACAGGACATGGACTGCGACTTCATGGCCTTCAGCGGACATAAGATGTACGGGCCGACGGGCATCGGCGTGCTCTATGGCAAGGAAGAGTGGCTCGACAGGCTGCCGCCGTATCAGGGCGGTGGCGAGATGATCGACAAGGTGTCGTGGGAGAAGACCACCTTCGAGCGCCTGCCCTTTAAGTTCGAGGCCGGCACGCCCGACTATGTGGCCACCCACGGGCTGGCCACCGCCATCAAGTACCTCCTTGCCATAGGCCTCGACAATATTGAGGCACACGAGCAGGAACTCACGCGCTACTGCCTGGAGCAGATGCAGACCATCCCCGCTATTCGCATCTTTGGGCCGGATCTGGCACGCTCGGAAGCGTGCCCTACTACTGCGCAGCCCAATCTTCAATCTTCAACTCTCCGCTCGGCCGAAGGACGCTTGCTACCAACGGGACGCAAGAACTCTCAACTGAAGAGGGATGCCGTTGTGTCGTTCCTCGTGGGCGACATCCATCATCTGGACATGGGCACCTTGCTCGACCGCCTCGGCATCGCCGTGCGTACCGGCCATCACTGCGCCCATCCGCTGATGGACCGTCTGGGCGTGACGGGCACGGTGCGAGCCTCCTTTGCCTTGTACAACACGAAGGAAGAGGTCGATGCCCTGGTGGCAGGGGTGCGCAGGGTCAGCACAATGTTCTGAAAAGACTATCCCCCAACCCCTCCCTGTGAGGGAGGGGAGTAAATAGACTACTAACACGATGAAAAAAGACAACCTGTTGGGGGAGGGTCTTCTCCCTCATTATTACGAAGGGAAGATAGAGGCGGGCTGCGACGAGGCCGGCCGTGGCTGTCTGGCAGGCAGCGTATATGCCGCCGCCGTTATCCTGCCAGAGGATTATCACAACGCGTTGCTTAACGACTCCAAACAACTGACGGAGAAGCGGCGCTATGAGTTGCGCGACATCATTGAGCGCGATGCCGTGGCATGGGCCGTCGGCATCGTCACGCCCGAGGAGATAGACAAGATCAACATCCTGAACGCCTCTATCCTGGCCATGCACCGCGCATTGGACCAGTTGAAGGTGCGCCCCGAAGCCATCATCGTCGATGGCAACAGGTTTAAGACCTATTATGAGAGAGGTGAGGGGGCAGAGGCGAGAGGCGAGATAATAGAGATGAGAGGTGAGAAAATACCTCATACTACCATAGTCAAGGGCGACGGCAAATACCTGAGCATTGCGGCAGCATCGATACTTGCCAAGACCTACCGCGACGACTATATGAACCGGCTGGCCGAGGAATATCCGCAATACGACTGGCAGAGCAACAAGGGCTATCCCACCAGGAAACACAGAGAGGCCATCCGCCAGCATGGCACGACACCCTATCACCGGATGTCGTACAACCTGCTGGGAGATGGCCTATAACCATACAAACACACTTTTTCCTTATATTATTTGCTCATTTGCAAAATTGTTTGTAATTTTGCACCGTTACATCATGATAAGCGTCTTTGGCGCTTTGTTCTTGGCAGACCTGAATCTCGCAAATTCCAAGACAGTCAAGAGCGAAGCAACGGCAAGACGCCCATGGCAGGTGTGTATATATCTGCTTGCGCGTACCTTTATATATGGTGCGCGTAGGTTAGTGATACTTGCCAGCGTGGGCCTCTGTGTGTTGCTCGTCTCTACTGTTGAGGGCAATGCGAGAGCCTGGGTTTGCGGAGCGAGCGATGTGGAAGAGTAGCCCCGCTTTTTTTATGGCAGTACATATAGGCAAGGAAATACAGAAGGTGATGGAGCAGCGCGGTGTCAGCGTCGTACAGTTGGCACGCGACTATGGCTGTTCGCGCATCCACATGTACCGCATCTTCGACAAGCCGTCGCTCGACACTGCCATGCTCCTGCGCTTCTCTACCATCCTCGCCTTCGACTTCTTCCAGATCTATTCCGAGGAACTGCAGCGCAAAAACGGTACCGTTGTATAAGACGAACCTCGATATGCCGCTAATTCGGTCGGTTAGTGTTTTTCTAAGCAACCGCGTAGCGGTAAGGAGGTTTTACGCTAAAGCGTCACTTTGAAAAACAGATAAAAACCAGAAAAACAGATAAAAACATCATAATAGATAAGATTATGATGATGACTTTTATAACACGAATTGCCATAAATGACCACGAATTATCCATAAATATTTATGATTCAATTCGTAGCACCCGAATTTCATTGTCCGTACACAATAAAAGTTAATTTTTTGCCGACTTTATTGTCCGTACACAATAAAAGTTAATTTTTTACCCACTTTATTGTCTTTGGGCAATATTTTTCCTATCTTTGCACTCTATAATTAGTATTATGGAAGTTATTACAAGGAGACATTACGCTGATATTGTTGATTCCTGGATAGGAAAAGGCAATATCATTGCCATTGTCGGTTCACGACGTGTAGGGAAGAGTTATGTAGTTAAAGATTTCATCCTGCGGCACAAGAATGACAAGGATGCCAACATCATCTACATAGACAAGGAGAAAAAGACATTCAAGGACATAAAGACAAAGGATAATCTCGATGAATGGATTGAGGAGCGATTCGTGACAGGCAAACACAACTATATCCTCATTGACGAAGCCCAGGAAATAGACCATTTTGAGAAAAGTGTATGCAACTGGTACACCGAGGAGAACACCGATGTGATTATCACAGGTAGCAACTCCAAAATGCTTTCCGGTGAACTCGCCACCTTGATTGCAGGACGCCATGTAGAGGTGCGCATCCATCCATTGACCTACTCGGAGTTTCTGCAATTCCACAGTTTGGAGGACAACGACGAGAGTTTGATGTCCTACCTGAAGTATGGGGGGCTCCCAGGCCTGAGAAAAGTGGGCCTTGACAGCGACGAACAGGTGTGGGCCTACCTCGCCAGTGTCTTCAACACCATTATGCTCAAGGACATTATCGAGCGTCACGACATCCGCAATATCCCATTCCTGAACAACCTCATCTCTTTCTATGCCGACACTACGGGAAAACTGACTTCTGCCAATAGCATATCCAAATACATGAAGTCGCAGCAGGAAGATGTGTCCTCCAACCTTATACTTCTTTATCGCGGATTCTATACCGAGTCGTACCTCTTGGACATTGTTCCCCGATACGATATACATGGAAAGAAGATTTTCCAGTCGAACGAGAAAATCTATTGGGACGACCTTGGACTCCGCAACCTCAAAGCGGAGGGCAGCATGGATTCATACATAGAGAAAGTGATAGAGAATGTCGTTTATAAGTACCTGTGCTATCTTGGGTATGAGGTGAAAGTAGGAGTGCTGAATGTCGGTGAGGTGGATTTTGTATGTACAAAGCCTGGAAAAACGATTTATGTGCAGGCAAGTTATATCGTTGCAGAACAATCGACACGCGACCGCGAATTCGGTCCGTTGGAGAAGATTCGCGACAACCACCCGAAATATGTCATCAGTGTCACACCCCTCCTTACACAGCGCGACGAGAACGGAATCACTCACCTCTCCCTGCGGAAATTTCTTAGAGAAGGCTTTGGGGCTTGACGAAGAAACTGTCAAGTCAATGGAGGCTGTTTGCCAGGTCAAAGCAGGCTCCTTTGAAAGTCAAAACAGGCTCCTTTGAAAGGCAAAACAGGCTCCTTTCTTAGTTGCCGACCTAGGTCACTTCCAATTTTACGAAATAATGCTGAATTAGAAAAGCGATTTTGGAAGATTAACGCAGTTCACCCCATAAATAAAGGCATTTGAACGCAAAACGGGGAAAATTCGCAAAGTGGCAATAAGCAAATCGCGGCGGATTGCGGAACGAGTTAGGTTTCTTATTCGTAACCCAGACTGGGCTGTTTCCGAAAGTTAAACTTTCTTAAC